>DASXNP010000315.1:0-1896 GCA_036494985.1 Binataceae bacterium (SeqCode) | reverse complement strand
CGCCTCAACGGTAATCGGAGAAAGCGCCGTTTCGCCCGGCGGGCGAAGAAATCGACTAACTTCCCGGACCGTGGCGGGTTCGGGCGAAGCGTCCAGCCAGATCAGACGCTCTGTGGGCCGGGACAGGGCGACTCGGAGCTGATCGATCGCCAGCCGTTTAGCAAGCGCGGCGGCGGCCCCGTTCCCCCGCTCGTCCACGATGCGCAGAAGCAATGCGCCCCCATTCAGCAGACAGACCGATTGAAAGTCCAGACCCTTAGCTTCGGCCGGTGAAAGGACGAAAGGAAGGGATTCGTGAGGCAGTTTCGATTTATCGAACGCAATCAACGCAAGTCCTTCGCGCCGCGACAACTCGGCTAGCAACGGAGCAAGCTCACCTCTCGGCAGCGCCGAGTACAATACCTGATCGGGCGAGTCGTCGTCGATCTCGGCGTACCCTGTCCCGGAAGGCCTGTCCTGTTTGTGCAGGTAGTCGTAAAGATCCCACGCGCGATTCACCAGGCCGGCAATCCGGCGCGGGCTGCGCAGATTCACCAAGAGCCGGAATTCCTGAGGCTGGCTGAAGGTCTCGTGCAGCATGTCGTTCAGCCAGGCCCATTCGAAATCGGTGGCGCGAACCGTCTGTGCCTCATCGCCAGCCAGCAGCAGAGACCCGCGGCGGCTTCCAGAGTTGAGATGGCGAGATAGGGACAGGATGACGAAGACTTCGAGCGGGGTCAGATCCTGCACCTCATCCACGGCGATGCAGCCGTAGTCCGGGAACGCCGGCTCGATCCGGTGTGGCGCCGAGGTCAGCGACTGGGCGGCTCTCCAAGCGAGGGCAAGTTCCGGAAAATAGCGGTCCGCGAGTGGCGCTTCGCCAACCCGATCCAGCCGGCGCGCAGCCTCGATCACGCTGTCGGTGGCGGCTGCGCCGAGGTAGCGCGTTCGTTGAGCGCGGTACACCGCTTCGGGCAGACGTACGCGCTCAGCCCTTGGGAACCTTCCCGATTTTTCGGGAATTGCGGCTCCCACAAGATGCGCATGCATCTCGTCGTAGAGCCCGTCGATGTCGTTCGACCAGGGGCCGAGCGAGCGTTGATGGCTCAGAAGATCCTTCCGGAACTGGGCGCGGGCAGCGGCCAGATCGGGCTCGTTCCCCCGCCGACCGGTCAACTGCGCGATCCACACACGATACGTCAGGACGGTAAAGATTCGAGCGTCGGAACAGAACCGGTCGAAATAGTCGCGGGCCAGCGCAGCGAGGTCCCCCGAAAACGTGAGGTACAGCACGCGCTCGGCCTGGGACTCGTCGGCAGCATGCAGTAGCGCGGTCGTCTTTCCCGATCCCGGATGACCCTTGAGAATTCTTGCATCGCCTCTGCTGCGGGCGAAGCGAGCCTGCGATGGAGTCCACGGTTCGGGGGCGTATCCGTCGCCGCGAAGATCGGAGACGCTCATCGGCAGATAGTCTTTCGAAAGGCTGCCGGCGTCGAGCGGTGCGTGATCGTCGTGATGACGGATGTCCCGCAGAAAAACCGCTTCGGGTCCGGCCTGAAATGAAGTGTTTCTGACCGGGGCCGCCCCGCTTGGCGCCCACCATGCATAGAAATGGGACCCGGCGCTGCCACCCAGCCTCGATCGCCGCCAGCCACGGTTTACCCCGCTGGTCGGCTTATAATGCAGCCGCGCTACGTCGACGGCCATTCGTTGCAACAAAAGAGCAGCTCGCTTTCCTACCGGTTCGTTGCGCCGCAGGGCGAGCTTGTCGAGAAACTCCTGATGGCAGTAGACGGGCCGCGGCGGCCGCGCCGTGCGAAACTCATGCGCAAAAAGAGCGGATTGGCTCAAGCGCCCGATTATAATCCACCTTGTTCGGGGAGTGCGTAACCGGCCCACTCGAATGCCCATGGGAGG
>DASXNP010000314.1:0-2812 GCA_036494985.1 Binataceae bacterium (SeqCode) | reverse complement strand
CGCAGCCGAGATCGGTTTCACCCTGGCCGACAACGCCTTCGTGCACATCGACGACTGGCCGCGCGCGCAGGCCCTCGCCGATACCCTCTCGCCCGACCACCTGCATCGCATCCTCGATCATTATGCCCAGCAGTGCTGTCCGGTGCTCGACGTGTTTGCTCAGTCCTACCACTGGAGTTTCATGCAGGCCGAGTACGCCACCGATCTGGTGTTCCGCTCGCCAGCCATCCTAAAACCCCTCTACGAACAGCTTTCCCGGCAAGCCATCCTCACCGTTAAAGCCGAACATGTCGCCACCTTCCTTGGCCACAAGATCACTGCCCAACTCACCCAAGAGATCGGCAGTCAATTCGCAACCCGCATCGAGGGCACCTGCGTCAAGCATCGTTTCGGCAAATCCTCGATCAAGATCTACGACAAATTCGGCCTCGTCCTGCGCCTGGAGACCACCACCAACGACGTCTCCGCTTTCAAGCACTACCGCAAGGTGGAACATCGCCAGGGCCCGGCAACCCGCGCCCTCGCCCCCGTCAGAAAGACCATCTACAGCCTCAAGGACCTGCGTGAGATCTTGCTCGGTTGCAACCGCCGCTATCTCGAATACCTCTCCAGTCTGGACGACTTCTCGGCCGGCATTCGGGCGCTCGACCGGCTCACCCAGCCGCGCCCCGTCAACGGCCGCAACGTCCGTGGCCTGAACTTTTTCAACCGCGCCGAACACACCCTGCTCGCGGCCTTGCAGCGTCCCGGCTTCAACATCGCCGGCCTCCGCCGCGCCGACCTCCTGCCGCTGGCTGCCCAATGCTCTCCCGCAACCCTCTCCCGACAGCTCGCCCGTCTGCGCCAACTCGGCGTCATCAAACGCGTCACCGGCACCTATCGCTACTATCTCACCCGCGCCGGCCGCGCCGCCATCGCCGCCGGCCGCCGCCTCACCGAACTCACCATCATTCCTGCTCTCGCCTGACAAATCTGCTCACATGATGCAAACCCTCAAGTCGTAAGCGACTACGCTTTTTCGCAGACCGGGCTGCGAAAAAGTGGCCCCTGCGGGGCAGTTTGAAGCTGGGGGTAGAGGCTTGTAACCTGCCCTCCATGACGGACGGGCTGAGCACTCTGTATCAGGATTTGCTGGACGGTAGCTACGATTGCATCGATCGCATCGTTCTGAACGCGTACTTCCGCATGGGGCATAGTCCCGGTGGGTTCCGGGTCTGGTGGCGGGCGCTGACCGGATCGGACGAGACGCTCGAAAATGTATACCTGATGCGGTTAGCCGGCCGGTTCAGCCGTCGCATTCGGGGTTATGCCAAGGCGCACGGCATTCCCGTGATCGACTGTTCGACCGGACAGCGCAAGCATGAGCTTGCCGAAGAATATCTGGCCAAGACGACGGTCACCCAGGGGTTGTTTCTGGTTTTGGTCGGTCGAGCGCAGGCGCCGGTGTGGGATGTCAGCGCGAAACACCACATCGAAAGAAAGAAGCCGATGCCCTATGTGAACCACTACTCGTTTCACATCCTTGACCCGGACTGGGGCCATCTGACCATCAAGATCAGCGGCCACCCGCCGTTCCCAGCCCAGGTGATCTTAAACGGCCACGAGTATGTTGCCTGCCAAGCGCGCCGGGCGGGTATCGCCTTCACCAAGGAAGGAAACTGCTTTACGACTATCTCTGACGCCGCAGGCTTGGCGAAGATCGCAGAGACCTTGTCCGAACACCGGGCTATAGGGCGACTGAGCCAAGTCTGCGAGCGTTGGATTTACACCTGCGTGTGCTTCGCCCTTGACTTCGACGAACAGAAGCGCAGCGGGTTCCGTTATGAGTACTCCAACTATCAGATCGAATACAGTCGAAACCTGGTCTTCGAAGTGGGCGGCCAGATGGACCAAGTGTTCCAGGCGCTCATCGACCGCAGCCGTGCGCCACTGGACCTGAAAACCATCAAGACGATCCTTGGATCCAAACATCGCCCGAAATGTCGCCGACGGATCAAGCGCTCGGCCGAATGGGAAGTCGCGGTCGAGAGACCTGCCTATGATCTGACGATCTTCAAGCTGCACTGCGGCAAGCTCACTTTGAAGATCTATAGCAAAGGCGAACGCGTCCTTCGCATCGAAGCGGTTGCCCATAACACGAAAGAACTCAATTGCGGTCGCTCGCTGGATAAGTTTCCTGAGCTGGTCTCCCGGTTGAAAGCCATACTCGAGAGATTTGCCGATGCTCTGAGCTGCATCGATCAGTCCTTTATCGCTGATGAAATGCTCGAGCATCTCCCGGTCGCCTCGCAGGTCGGCAAATCCATCGTCGGAGGCATCGATCTCAACAAGGTACGGATGCGCCACGTCGTCCAGGCGCTGATCGCCTTGTCTCCCTCACCCAACGGCTTCACCGCCTCCGATGTCGCCGATCGAGCGCGCGCGCTCAGCAAACAAAGCCAATCAGCGTATAGCCCCCGCCATGCCGCCTACGATCTGAAGAAACTTCGGGGCAAAACAAATCGTCCGCCGGATCGGCCATACCCGTCGCTACGAACCGCTCCCGGACGGTCTGAAGGCGATGACCGCGCTCCTGGTTCTCAGAGACAAAGCTATCAAACCCCTTCTCGCCGCCGCTCGGCCGCTCCGCCCAGCCCGCGGTGCGCACAACCCAAAACCCATCGATGCTCACTACCACGCCATACAGGTTGCAATGCAAGGTGTCTTCGACGAACTCGGGCTCGCCGCTTGATCATCGACAAATTTTTTGTCGGGCTTCGCCCCGAAGGGCCTAACGATCATGGCTTCGAATCTTGCGATCGTCGGCATTGGC
>DASXNP010000313.1:0-2385 GCA_036494985.1 Binataceae bacterium (SeqCode) | reverse complement strand
CTGGACGCGATGCCGTTGCCAGAGGCCGAAAGCGATCACATGGGAGTTCACGAGCAAAAGACCGCCGGTTTCAACTACGTGGGATTTCCGGTGTATCTGGGCCTGATGAGCGGGCGGCAGATGATTCAGATAGCCGACCTCGCGGCGGAATACGGCGGCGATTTTCGCTTGACGCGACGCCAGAACTTCATCCTGACGGGAATCCCGCGCGAGCGTTTGGAAGAAATAGTCGGGCGGGTTGGTGAGGTCGGGTTTCCGCTGTCCGCCAATGGTCTTTACGCATCGTCGATCGGATGTATCGGCGATCCGCACTGCAACTACGCGGTAACGCCGACCAAGACCAAGCTGGCGACGATCGTTAAGCGGCTCGAGGCTCAGTTCGGCACTCAAGTCGCGGATCTGAAACTCAACCTCGACGGGTGCCCACACGCCTGCGCGCAGCATTGGACTGGTGATATCGGGCTTCAAGGAACGACCGGACGCGGTCCCAAGGGTGAACCGATCGAGGCGTTCGACATCATCCTGCGCGGTGGCCTGGGGCGCGACGCCGCAATCGGTAAGCCGCTTCTGCGGCGCGTGCCCTCGCCCCAGATCGAAGATCACGTAGCGCGACTGTTCGAAGGCTTTCTAGGCCGGAGGCTACCCGAAGAGTCATTCAGCAAATTTTGCGTCCGCCTGCCCGACGCCGACCTAATAGCGCTCGCCCGCGGCGGCGGCGGCGCCGAGCAGGCGGCCTAAAGCCACCACCGCCGAGACCTGGCAGGTTGAGTAGATGGAAGAACCTAGCGAACGCGAGCTGATGGACGAACTCGAGGCGGGTGAAATCGCAGTCGAGTACGACGACAAGGATCCGCACGAAGTATTGGGATGGGCGATAGCCCAATTCGGCCGAGGGTTGGCCATCTGCTCGAGCTTTCAGGCAGAAGGCTGCGCGCTCATCGAGATGGCGTGGCGGATCGATCCGGCGATTCGGGTGTTTACCATCGATACGGGTCGAATGCCGCAGGAAACCTACGACGTGATCGATGCGATCCGCGCGAAGTATGGCGTCAAGACCGAGATCTATCTGCCCGACAGCGGCTTGGTTGAGCAGATGACGACCAGGAATGGACAGAATCTGTTCTACGAGAGCGTCAACAAGCGCTTGCTGTGCTGCCAAGTGCGCAAGGTCCTGCCCCTGCGCCGGGCGCTGGTGAACTACGACGCGTGGGTGACTGGTTTGCGCCGCGATCAGTGGGCAACGCGATCGAACATCCGCAAGATCGAAATCGATCACGACCACGGTGGCGTCGTGAAAGTTGCGCCGCTGGCGGATTGGACCGAAGAAGAAGTGTGGGACTACATTCGGGCCAACGACGTTCCCTACAACCGGCTCTACGACAAGGGCTTCAAGTCGATCGGATGTGCTCCCTGCACGCGGGCGGTGCCCGAGGGTCAGGACGGCCGTTCGGGCCGCTGGTGGTGGGAGACGGGCGCGCCCAAAGAGTGCGGGATGCATTGCTCGATCGAGACCGGCGGCTTCGAGCACGAGCTCGCAGCGCTGCTTGGGAGTCATGGCGGTACGACTCCGAGCGCGTAGCGACGGTTAAGATGGCACGGTCGCACGATCAGGGCGGCCCCAACCCGCCCGAGTCTTTTCAACCGTCCGAGCCGCTAAAACTCGATTCACTTCAGCGCGACGTGCTTTCGCCGCAGATCGAAGCGTTCCTCGATGCGGTCCGCGACCCCGAAGGCCAAGCGGTCTATCGCGCGTTGAAAGCGGCGGTGGATCAAGGCGACGTGCCGCCCGAGATGGCTGAGCGGCTGGGAGCGATCGTCGAAATCGCGCTATCAAGCGGCCGCATCAGACGATTGTTCGGACCGGGCGCTCAACTGTCGCTCAACTCGCTGTACAAAAAAACCCCGCAAGGTTTACATCTGATATCCTCGATTGATTCGCTCAATCGAGCTCTTGGCGAGCTGAAGGGAGGCCGAGTGGAATCGGTTGTTGCGGCTTTGCGATCTCCGGGCGCTTACGCACTGACGATCAAAACCGATTGTGCGCAGCTTACACTCAGGTTCGAAAAGGAGGGCGTGCTTGTGGAAACCGTGGAGGTCGGCTCGGACTAGGACGGCCAAAAGTAGCCAAGATCTTTGCCTTGAAACATATTGTCGGACAGTCCGAGTTGAACGCCGCATTCAAGGCCCGCGTGCAGAGCACTTCGCCAGGGTCAAGACCCTTCGCTGGATCGGACGAAGCCTTCGGCTCAATTGTTCGCAAAGAATGCCCCTTTTAGACGAGCGCGTAGTGGGCCGGCCCATTAGAAGCCGGACACCTCTTTCGGCGGGCTTAGGGTTTGGATCGCTTTGATAGGTCTTCCGTTCCAGCCTTCAGGAGCCCCCGCG
>DASXNP010000312.1:0-3946 GCA_036494985.1 Binataceae bacterium (SeqCode) | reverse complement strand
TGATCTTAAGCCGGGAAGGTTAGGGGAAATCGCCGATGCACTTCGCAAACAGATGGGGCTATTTTCGTTGCGACGCTCGTCGAGTGACTCATCCAATAAGAAGGAGCTCTCTGACCGTCTTGGGAAGACTTCTGAAGCACTAGCTCGGCGAGGGTCCCGATTCTAAGCGAAATCGATAACCTGCAGGGACCAGGTCGTGGTCAACTCCCGCGCTTGCTTTTCAGCCACTTTCGACTGACTGCCATCAGGCTTACCCGCATCGAACTTGGCGCGCTTTTTCTATGCTGCGGACTCATCGTACCTTCCCTTGGACCGGTGTGATGTTCTTTTGTGGCGGTAGCGGTCAATGCGCTTGCCCTTGAACCCGGACCCCAATTTCGAGTAGCGGATAGCTATGCTCGATGGCGAATCAAAGGGCAAAGGAGCGCTCCAGGGCGTACGGATCATCGATTTGACCTGGCTGCAGGTCGGACCGCAAGCGACGCGTCTCTTGGCGACCTTCGGCGCGCAGGTGATTCGGATCGAATGGCGGGAGCGAAAGGCGGTCGATTTTATCCGCTACTCTCCGCCGTTCGCTCCGGATCATGCCCGTGCGGACGGCGGTCGAAGCCAGGGCGTCATGCGAGGCCGGGGAAGCCACGGAAACTTTGATCGCGGCGCCTATTTCAACAACACGAACCCAGGCAAATACGGGATTACCCTCAACTTGAATCATCCCAAGGGACGCGATCTGCTGCGGACCATGGTGCGCAACGCCAATGCGATCTGCGAGAACTTCAGCCCCGGTCAAATGGACAAATGGAATCTCGGCTACGACGAACTGCGTAAGCTTAATCCGCAAATCATCTACATGCAGACCACCGGAGTCGGCAAAGCTGGAGTCTACGAGAACTATGTGAGCTACGGGCCCACCGCGCAGGCGTTCTCCGGACTGACGTTTTTATCGGGTCTTCCTGAACCTCATCCACCCGCGGGCTGGGGCTATTCATATCTAGACCATTCGCCCGGCTACTTTGGCGCGCTCCTGCTGATGGCCGCGATTGCTCGCCAGCGCACCAAGGGCACCGGTTGCTACATCGACATGTCGCAGTGCGAGACCGGTCTGATGCTGTCGGGCACGTCGATCATTGAGCATCAGCTGACAGGCAAGCCCACGACGCGTTATGGAAACCGGATGCCCTTTCTCGACTGGTCGCCGCACGGCGCCTATCGATGCCTTGGCGACGACAACTGGATCGCAATCTCGATTCAATCCGATGAGCAGTGGAGCGCCATGATCGCGGAGATGGATTCTCCGCCGTGGGCGCTCGACGGCCGCTTCGCGAGCGCAGCCAAACGTAAGCAGAACGAAGATGAGCTCGACGACCAGCTTACGACCTTCACTATCGGATGCGAACGCTACGACCTAATGCGACGGCTGCAAGCTCGAGGAATTCCCGCCGGCGTGGTACAGAAAGCGTCCGATCGTTTCGACTTCGATCCTCAACTTAAGGCGCGGAGCTATTACGTCGATCTGCCACATTCCGAAATCGGGACCTGGCCGATAGAGGGATTCCCGGCAAAGCTTTCGCGATCACCTGCGAATGTTGGCGGACCGACCGGGCGCGCCGCACCTAAGCTCGGCGAGGACAACGATCTCGTATACGGGAACATAGTCGGCCTTACTTCGACCGAGATTGCTGCGCTCAGGGAAGAGGGCGTCATTTGAGTGAAGACGGCAATTTGAGGTCCTCGCTCGCCAATCTAACGGTGCTAGAGATCGGCGATCAGCTGGGCGACTACGCTGCGATGCTTTTGGCCGGACTCGGAGCGGAGGTCATCAAGCTCGAGCCGCGCGTGGGAGCGCCATCGCGCAAGATTGGTCCATTCGCTTCAGTCTCGCCCGATCGGAATCTGAGTCTTTTTTTCTGGCGATACAACCTCAACAAAAAGAGCGTGGTACTCGAGGTCGATAATCAGGACGCACAGCCGGTCCTCGCCGCGCTCGCTTCTAAAAGCGACATCGTTTTGCTCTCTGGCGAGTTCGAGACCGTCGAGCGGCGTATGGCGTTGTGGCGTAAGCTCGCCGAGACGAACCCACGCCTCATCATCTGTACGGTCACGCCCTTCGGGATGGACGGTCCGTATCGCGCGCTAAAGGCGACCGATTTGGTGCAGATGGCGCTCGGCGGAATCATGGCGGTGTGCGGTTACGATCCTGACAAGAATGGAGTCTACGACACTCCACCTATCGCGCCGGCGATGTGGCATTCCTATCACCTCGGCGGCGAGTACGCGGCGGTGGCGATGATGGCGGCGATCAATTTCCGCGAGATTAGCGGCGAGGGCCAGTATATCGACGTCTCCGTGCACGAGGCGGTCAACACTTGCACCGAGGTCGCCATGCCGACTTACATTTATAGCGGCCAAGTGGTGAAGCGTCAGACCGCACGACACGCTGCGCCGAGCGTCACCCGCGAGCGCCTCTCGAGCAGCGCTGACGGGGTTTTCATGTTCGCCAACCTGAGCCCGTTTGAACGCGAGCAGCGGGCGCTGGCGCAACTTGCCGACCAGGTGGGAATCGGCCACATATTGCAGACCCCAGAATTTGCTCAACTCGAAAAGGAGGACCGGGTCGCCGCAGCCATCTATCGAAACGATCTGCTTGGCGAGGTAGTCGCCAGCTTACCTGCGAATGAGATCTTCGCCCGCGCGCAGGCGCTGGGTCTGGCGTGGTCCCCGATTCGTCGACCCGAGGAGAACCTTGATGACCTCCATTTCAAGGTGCGTCAGAGCTTCGCGACCATCAATCATCCGGAGTTGGGAATGGAGTTGCGATATCCGGGCACGGTGGCGGGCGACGGACACGCGCCCCATTTTTCCTACACGCGTCGCGCGCCGCGGCTCGGCGAGCACTCGCACGAAGTGCTGGCCCGCGCAGGTCTAAGCGATGCGCAAATCGCAAACCTGAGCGAAGGAACTTGAACGTGGCTCCCTTAGCCTGATGACAATTCGCGAGACCGCGAAGTATTTTCGCAGTCCGGTTGATGCGGACATCGCGCGCCGTCACGATCGCGCGATCCAGATATAGTCACGACTGCCGACGAGAGCATCTGCCTTCCTGCCGCTTGTCCCAATGAGTGCGGCGATGCCGCGTTCGTGACAGCGTAGTCTTCCGCGGGCGCAACCCACCGCTCTCGGCGTGTGAGTCACATCCTGAGATCACCGTCTCACTTCGAGCGCGACCGGCTCGTCATGACTGGCGCCGGCTCACAGTGCAATCCGGCGTCCGGCTCATTTACCTTCGCAGCTTCCACTGAACCAGAGTGGCGTCGCCGTGGTCCTCGAATACGACTTCGACTTCTACATCGAAGGCCGGGTTCTGGTTTGGATCTCCGATTAGATTGCCTACCATCCGGACATTGTCTGCGTCGGGCAGCGTTACTACCGCTACAATGTATGGACAAGCACCACGTAACGCGGGGTGAACCGGATTCCAGGTTCGCACCCAGCTAAACAACCGTCCGCGTCCCGAGACTTGCAGCCATCCAAGATCGAACGAATGACACCGGTGGCAGATCAGTTCGGGGCCCCACTGCGCTACGCCGCACCCGTTGCATCGCTGCACTAAAAGTTCGTGACGTTTGGCCGCTTCCCAATACTCGCGGTCGAGACCATTGCGCTGCGCTCGAGGCGTCGGCAGGCCTTCAGGCAGATAGTACTTTGTTTCGTGCGCCATCATCCGATCTCCTAGAGGCTGTGCAGGATCAAATCGCTGACCGGAGTGACCATGGGTCCCGACGCGACCAACGATATCTTGCAATCGGGCACTTGACACGTAGAATCCCCACGCACTTGCCTGACTGCTTCGGCGACCAGTTCGAGGCCGTGCATATAACACTCCGCTATATTTCCCCCGCTGGTATTGACCGGCAACTTGCCGTCGGGCGCCGTAATGTTCTCGAAC
>DASXNP010000311.1:0-3668 GCA_036494985.1 Binataceae bacterium (SeqCode) | reverse complement strand
CTTCGATGAGGTGCGCAAGGGGTGCATCATGGCCGCGGGGAAAACCGTCCTTTTGTTCGACGTCGACAACACGCTACTCGACAACGATCACATCATCGCCGATTTGATGCGTCATATCACAGACCTGTTTGGCCGCGAGCCGCAGCTGCGGTATGCCGCGATCATAGAGGAGCTCCGCGCTTCACTCGGTTACGTCGACTACCTTGGCGCCCTCCAACAGTATCGGCGCGAGTTCCCCCATCAGTCGCACATGCTCGCGATCTCGAAATATCTCGTGAACTATCCCTTCGCCAACCGGCTTTATCCGGCCTCGCTCGACGTTCTCGAAAAGGCCGCCCAATATGGTTCGGTCGTTATCTTGACCGACGGCGACGTGGTCTTTCAGCCACGCAAGTTGGAGCGTTCCGGTATCGCGGAGGCTGTCGACGGTCGCACACTGTTGTACATCCATAAGGAACTTGAACTCGCCGATCTTGAGCACAACTATCCGGCGGACCACTACGTCATTTTCGATGACAAGCTGCGCATCCTCAACGAGGTCAAGAAAATCTGGGGTACGCGGGTGACCACCGTCTTCGTACGACAGGGCCACTACGCCAACGACTCCGCGGAGGTAGCCAAGCTTAAACCCTCCGACGTTGCGGTCGAACGCATTGCCGATCTGCTCGATTACGATTTCTCGACCCTAGTCGGGTAAGCGCGAAGACCGGCGTAAAAGCAGCAGGCGCGAGGTAGGCGATCCTTATGTCCGGTAGCATTGAAACCAAGACGGAGGTTAAACGCCTTACCGATCGTGACAATTCCCCGACCTCGTGCGCCGGTCTCTTGAATTAAACTCGCCAAAGCGAGGCGTCAGTGAGCGCCTTGATGCGCAGCAGAAGTCGCGGTGGCAAGGTCGCTGGTTTGGGGCAAAAGCCTGTCGGATGATACCGAATGTTGGCGGGTCCGTCGGATCAGCTCGCGTCTTCTCGCGATGCTGAAGGTCCATTATCGGCTCGATCTCTCGAAGGGCTATCTCAACGACGACACCACTGCTTCAGAATCAATACCCCTTAGCGGTCAGCCGTCTAGAGCAGGCCGACTGAGGATCGGCTCAGCCGATCACTCCACTATTCCGTAGCAACTGGATCTCACCTGCAGAAACGCCGGCCTCCATCAGCACCTCGTCGGTATGCTCGCCCACCATCGGCGCGGGTCGCCGGAGATCCGCCGGCGTCGCTTCGAAGCGCGCCGCCGGGCGGGTCTGGCGCATCGGTCCCGCGTGCGGATGATCCATCTCCACGATCAAGCCGTTTTCTTGCACTTGCGGATCGCTCAGCAAATCCTCGCGGCTGTTCACCGGAGCGCACGGCACCTGCTCCCGGTCCAGCCGCTCGAGCCAATCGGCGGAGGTCCGCGTTTTGAGCACCTGGGCCGTCATCTCCAATCGTTGGTCGACATTGCTGATTCGAGCGGCCGGCGTGCTAAAGCGCGGATCCTTCGCCCACTCCGGGTGCTCCAGCGCTCGCGTCATTCCCTGCCATTCGGAATCCGAAACCGCCCCAGCCGTGATATACCCGTCGCGCGTCTCGTAGATCAGATCACGAGCGGCCTGCCGGACGGCAACGTTCTTGGGGCGCAGAAACGTATAGGCCGCCATTGCTTCCGGCCACAAGAAGGAAACCACCGCATCGAGCATCGCCAGCCGCACATGCTGCCCTTTGCCGGTTCGCTCGCGTGCCAGCAGCGCCGCGGTCATGGCTTGCGCCGCGGTCAGGGCGGTTACTTTGTCGGGAATTATCAAACGCATCATTCGCGGTCGCCCGCTCGGATCCGCCTGAATCGAGGCGAGTCCCGACAGCGCCTGGACGACCGGATCGTAAACCCGCTTGTGCACGTAAGGACCGGTTTCGCCGAAACCGCTGATCGACACATAAATGAGATCGTGTTTCACCGCACGCATCGCCGCCTCGCCGATCCCCATTCGATCTGCAGCACCCGGACGGAAGTTCTGGATAAACAAGTCAGCGGTTGCAGTCAGTCGCTTCAGCAGTCCGATACCCGAGGCGGTCTTGAGGTTGATCACAATCGACCGCTTGTTGCGATTGCTGGTGGCGAAAGTCGGCGAGATGCCACTCCTCCCGCCCACCGCACGAGTCAGGTCTCCGCCACCGGGCGGCTCGACCTTGATCACGTCCGCGCCCTGGTCGGCGAGGATCATTGTCGCGACCGGGCCGGCGATCATCTGCGTGCAATCGACTATGCGATACCCGTCGAGCGGACCCGGCATCAGTGTTTTCCTCTGAACTACTTCGTAGTCGAAATAATTCTAGGAATCGAGCTTCGTGCCAGGCTATTTGATCGCAACCGCATTTGGCGGCGTGGCGATTCCGCCTTCCAGGTGCATGGGCACCGACACCAACATGAACTCGTAACGTCGGTCCGCGGCGCAATCCTCCGCGAGAGGGTCCAGCACAAATTGTTCACCCAGCGGCAGACCCAGCATCGACAATGTTCGATAGTGCAGCGCGCCCTCATCCTTGAAATCCCAAGGCCACGGCTCGACCGCGGGGCAATCGGTCCCGATCGCGGCGACCTTGTTGTCCCACAACCAAGCGACTGTCTCGCGCCCGGGATCGATCCCGCACGCTTTTAGCGCTTCCAACGGCGCCATCGCCTTCTTCTCCGCCTCCGACGCCTTCAGGTAAGCGCCCATCCACCCGGTGCGCACGAGTAGAATACTTCCGGGCTTGAGCGATGTAGCCTGCGCCTGCAACGCTCGTTGTAAGTCCGCGACCGAAAAGCGGTCGTCCGTCAGCGGCTTGATCGGCCGACCTTGTTCGCTGCGATACTTGCACGCATCGATCAGCACGCCGCGTCCGATGAACTTGTCCGACCACTTGTGAATGCCAAGCTTGCCGCTGGGACCGTCCTTGAGCTCCGAGTCCTTAACCCCGTTGTAGTACGCCTTATGCCGTATATGGCCGACGTGGCCCAATCCATCCCACTGGCTGCCTTCCTGCGTGTTGTAGTTGTCGAGTGAATCGTCATGTCCGAGAAGCCCATACTGTTCGAAGCTCAGGATGGTGTGCTTGGCCGGCGTACGGTTGAACAGCGGTGGCTTCGCATAGTTGATCGGGGTGTCCAGCCGGAACACGCGGCCCTTGTGCACCAGCTTGGCCGCCTCGACGATTCCGTCGGCGGTCAGGAAGTTTAGGCACCCAAACTCGTCATCATCGCCGAAGACGCCCCACGACGAGTCGGGGGGCGCTCCCTTCTTGACCGGCAGTTGCGAAAACTTCGGGATACTTTCAAAATTTACCTTTGCCATAAACGCTCGACTCCGCACTTGACTTGCCGAACTGATTTAGATTGTTCGATGCGCCAGTCATGGCAATTTTCTGCTCCGATTTCAATCGGAGACACCTACCGATTGTCGACGGCTCTGGGACCGATCCGAATCAGCTTGACCCGAAAAAATTAGTTCAGTTAAGTAGTAACTCGCCGGAAGCCACCTCAGCCGCGCGAAGGTACCACAATGGAAAACCTCAGCTTCGTTGAAGCGTCGCTCACCTATCTAGCCGATATGGAGGAAAAGCCCGTCAACTATCTTTACCGGCCCCCGGAAGGAACGCCGCTTAGGAACACCAAGACGACCCGCGAACCGAGACGCATTTATAACGCACGTG
>DASXNP010000310.1:0-3705 GCA_036494985.1 Binataceae bacterium (SeqCode) | reverse complement strand
TCAATCGAGGTAGGTAGGGCGCGATCATGTCGAACTTATCGGATGCACCAGAAAACACCGGAGTGGTTGACTTTTATTTCGATTTTTCCAGCACGAACAGCTACTTCGCCGCGTTCCTGCTGCCCGAGATCTGCACGCGCAACCATGCTCGCGTGAACTGGGTGCCGTTGCATCTGGCCTCGCTCTTTCGCGGGACTGGCTTCGACGTAATGGCGATGACCGCTGGCAAAGCCCGCTACCTCTGGCGCGATCACCAGCGCTATGCCGAGCTCACTGGTCTGCCGTTTAGGAGACCAAGGCGTTTTCCGATCAAGACCAGCGCCGCTCTGCGTTCGGTATTGGCGGTCGCCACGCTCGCAGGCGAAAAGGCCGTCCGCCCAGACGCAGGCGGTCCAGCCGAAGCGACTATCGGCCCGCCTTCATCGGCGCTTGCCGCATTCACGCAGGAGATGTTCAGGGCCTACTGGGAGTTCGATGAAAATATTTCCCAGTTAGAGGTGATTGGGGCCGTGGCGCACAGGGTCGGTTTGGACGGTCCCGCGGTACTGAAGCTTAGCGAGGCAGCCGCAACGCGAGATCAACTTGCGGCAATAACCGACCAAGCGATCGCGAGAGGCGTGTTCGGAGCACCAACGTTCTTTGTCGGCAACGAAATGTTCTGGGGCAAGGACCGTCTCGATTTCGTTGAGCGCTGGCTCATGCGGCGCGGATCGTCAAGCGGCTGATTTAGGGTTCGAAAAAGCCCTTCGGCGCGACTCGGTCAGATGTCGAAAATTTCGCGCATTCGGGCGAGAAGCCGCCTTTCTTGAACAACGGCGCCGCTTCCATCGTGCAGCGATCTGACTCGTTCGGCGGTCTCTGTCAGTCGCGGCGCTACGATTCGGGCGATCTCTTCGGCGATTTCGGGCTTCGACCTGAGCATCTGGGTGAATCCGGCCTTGGTCACGACCGCGACTTCCACGTCGGTGGCTGCTACCACCGAGGCGGTTCGAGGTATTCCCTGCAGCAGAGCGATTTCACCGACCACGTTGGGTGCGGTTACATCACGAATCCGCACGGTGGCGCCGTTCGCGCCGTGCGCCAAAATCTCGACCGTCCCGCGCAGCAGGAGATGGAAACACTCGGCGATCTCCCCCTCGTGCTCCAGAGTTTCGCGATGCGCAAACTGGTGTATGCTGACCTCGCTCATCAGCGACTGCAACTCCTGATCGGAGAGCGAGCACAGGAAGTCGATCTTTCTAAGCTCGGCTACCACCATCGATTCGCGGTCCGCCCGGACCAGGTGGGCCGGCTGAGACTCGTGCATCAAAACGGTCCGAGTCGGGAATGGTATTTCCACTGAATCGCGCCTAAGCGCGTACCACAACCGCGTGACAACCTCGTCGCGCACCCGCTCGACCGGCTCATAATTCGCCAGCCAGTATCGCAGCCGATACTGAATGGCCGATTCGCCGAAGGCCCAGGCCAAAATTTCCGGCGGCGGATCGGCCAGCACCTGCGGGATGCTCGCTAGCACGCGCGCCGCGATCGAGCGGACACGGTTGGGAGGCTCGGCGTATGGCAGCCCGATGCTCACTTCGTCGGCGATCCGCCCAGTGGCGTAATTGAACAATACGTCCCTGGTCAGCAGCCCGTTCGGGATTTCCAGCCGCTCGTTGGCGCGTGTGACGATCGAAGTCGAACGCCAATTCGTTCCCAGGACGTAACCGACCTGGTCGCGAAAGCGGACCCAGTCTCCCGGTGCGAACGGGCTCTGCAATTGGAGCGAGAGTCCGTTGAACATGTTGCCGAGCGTTTCCTGGAGGCCAAATCCCAAGGCCGCGCCGACCACCGTCGAGCTGACAGCCAGCGAGGTGACATCGAACCGCAGATTGATTCGCAAAACCGCGAGCAGCACGACCGCGTAGAGAAAGGCTACGACCAGATCGCGAAAAATCGGAGAGAAGTGAGCGCGGCGGCGATGCGTGATGCCGTCGATCATTTGGCGGGTGAGGAGAATCGCGCCCCAGAAAAACATCACAACCGAGGCTGCCTCGAACCAACGCTGCGCCGCGGGCTGCACGCCCGCCGCCAGGACTTCGAGCAAAAAGGCCCCGGAGATCATGACGAAGCCGCGCGAGCGCAGCATCCAGTGGCGTCTGCGCAGCGCCAGCGCCGCCAGCGCCGCGACCAGCGCGAGTATCAGCTCAACCGCGTTTTTGAATTCGGTGTGAATTACGTGGATGCCCAGCAGCATCTGCAGCGAAGTGGGTTCGAGGGCTTGGCGTAGCGCGTTGGCGTCCATTGCCTAAAGACCGAGCGTCTCGGCCATTTCGTCGAGCAGCGTACCGGCGGCGAAGTATTCGCGTGCGATCTGTCGGGCTGCGAGAGCGTGCTTTCGGTAGTCCGAATTGACGCTTCGAATCGCTTCTACCGCACTGGCTTCATCATCGAATCCGAGCAAACCGGTTCCGGCCGGGATGAATTTTTCGAAGCCGGTAAACTGCGTAATTGCCGGCCGACCGGCGGCCAGATAGGAGGCGGTACGATCACTGAACCAGCCGGAGCGGGTCCGCGCGTAAAGGTCTTTGGCGACCGTAAATTCACCCCGCGAAACACTAATGTAGTTTCGGTAGCGATCAATATCGAGCGACATCGGAATGGCCGGGGTAATCCTAAACCCGCCCGCGATCGCCCGCTCGTAATCGCTGCCGGAGTCCAGGGTAGTTGCCAGTTCAATCTCCTGCTTGGCCAATTTTGCTACTTCGAGCATCTTTGTAAAATTGAGGTGTTTCGACCAGAAGTATTCTTCGCCTCCCAGCAAGACGTCGTTGCCCGCGTTTTCCCAGTTACCTATCGTGGTAAAATTGACCGGTTCAGCCGAGCTGTTTCGGGGGGGCCACTCATCAAGAACTATCGGGGGTCTGGTCGGATGCCACTCGATGCCACAACTCGGAATACGGCAGTCGTGGTTGCCGATGTTGTATCCATAAGTGAAGAAGCTTCGATGGGCTTTGGCCAGATCAATCCAGAACGGATCTTCATTGAGCAACCCGGCCTGGAACGCGCCCGGATCGCTCTCAACGTACGTCAGGCAGCGGCTCTTGATGTGCTCCTCGCGAGGTTCGGTCGCGCCGCAAAGGTTGATGACGGCGTCAGCCTCTCGGATGAGGGTAAGCGAGCGATCTCGCGACATGCCGATGTAATCCTTGGTGATGGGATGAAGGAAGGACCATCGATCCTTGAATCCGAACCGGGCCAGGACCGCCGCCAGCGATCGTAGGTTCTTCTCCGGATCGGGAGTCGCGGTTCGCGCGATTGGATCGTAAAGGTAGGCCCCGTGGTCCTCGATGTAGTAGACGTCAAGACCCAGCTGGCGGAACCCGATTAGATGATGGAGTAGCTGCCAGATTACTCCCGCAAACGGGTATCGCGCCGCCAGATGCAGCACGACAACCTTACCCTTGCGGTTTCGCTTCACTTTAGGCGGGATTTTACAAAGGATCGCGCGGAGTAGATAGAGAGCCTGGCGGCCTCAAAGCGCGAGCTCACCCAGCCACCCGCTCAGTTTCTTAAGCGCGACTTTGCGTTGGCTGATGGCCGCTTCTTGCTCCTCGCCGAGTTCTGCGACGTAGCGAGCCAGGGCCGGAATGAAAAGCACCGAACGATACGGAAACCCCGGTCTGATGGAAGGATAGGCGCGGTCCGCAATTATCCCGTCGAGCG
>DASXNP010000309.1:0-6496 GCA_036494985.1 Binataceae bacterium (SeqCode) | reverse complement strand
CTGCTGATCCATTACGGCCTCGATCTGGACGCTGTAGTTCTTGTGCCTGACAACTGGAGTAGGCGCCGGAGCGGCCTCGATATCTGGATTCTCATCCGCCGAGCTTTCTTCCGCGCTTTCTTCAGACGAACCAGCCACGCTCGCGCCGGAAGCCGACGGTTTCAGGGCGGCGGTCGGGCTACGCTTGGTTGCCAACCCTGGGCCCGCGGATGATTTGGTGGAGGAGACAGAGGCGGACCCGGAAGCCGGGGCGGCCTTTTCAGCTGGAATCGCCGATGCCTGCGATATCGCCGGCGCCGGCGTAGCCATCGCCGCCGGCAGACTGGGCAACGGATAGACCGCCGCCGCCTCTTGCGCGACCTGCTCCTGGCGCGCCATTTCGTGGCCGGCGATCAATCCGAACACGAACACTGCCGCCGAGAGACCGCCGAGACACAGCAATATGAAAATCAGTCCGCCAGCCCGGATTTCGAATCGCATCTCTCCTTCCCCTCACATCCGCTCCGGGGCTTCGACGCCCACAACCTTTAGTCCACTGGCGATGCAGTCCTTCAGCACTTTTGCCCAAAGCAACCGGGCGGCGCTCAACTCCCGATCCTCGCTGATTATACGATTGGACGGCTTGTTGTAATAGCGATGGAATTCGCCCGCCAGTTCCAAGAGAAAGAACGCGATGCGATGCGGTTCGAGCGCGAGCGCGGCGTCGCACATCAGTCCCGGATACGCCGCCATCCGTTTCACCAGATCGAGTTCTTCGGAAGCGAGCAGATCAAGCTTCACACTTGCCGGGTCAAGGGGCTGGCCAAACCCGGCCTTCGCCGCTTCACGCAATACGCTAGCCAGGCGTGCATGTGCGTACTGAACGTAAAAGACCGGATTCTCCGGCGCCTGGCGTTTGGCGAGATCGACATCGAAATCCAGTTGGCTGTCGCTCTTGCGAAATAGAAAGAAAAAACGGACCGCATCCGCGCCGACTTCATCGATCAACTCGTCGAGCGCTACGTACGTCGCCCTGCGGGTGGACATTTTTATTTTCTCACCGCCGCGGGTGAGCGTCACGAATTGATAGATGATCGCGCGAATCGGCGACGTGTCGTAGCCCAGCGCTTTAACTGCCGCGATCACGCCCTCATGCTCGGCGATATGATCGGCGCCGAAGACATCGATGATTTGGTCGAACCCGCGCTTGAGCTTTGCGATGTGATAGGCGATATCGGGGGTGCGATAGGTCGGCTCGCCCGATGAGCGCCGTAAAACGACGTTCTGCTGGTTCGGCAAACCTACCTTTTCGCTGCTGAGCCACAGCGCGCCTTCGCGTTCGACGGTCAAGCCGCGCGCCGTAAGGGCTTCAATTGCGGCGTCGACCTGACCGCCCTTCAGCAGATCGTTTTCGTTGGTGAAAACATCGAACCGGATCGCGAGTCGTTTGCAGGTCCCGAGGATGTCCGCGAAAATTGTCCGCTGCGCCTCGGCGCGAAAGACTTCGCTATCTACGGCGGCGACCAAACCGTCGCCGTGCTCGCGGATCAAGCCGGCGGCAATGTCCTTGATATACTCGCCCTGATAGCCATCCTCCGGCAGCGAAGCCTCCCTCCCCATTTCCTGGAGGTAACGCGCGCGCACCGATTCGCCGAGCAGCTTCATCTGGCGCCCGCCGTCGTTGAAGTAGTATTCGCGTGTGACTTCGTAGCCGACGGTCTCTAACAAACGCGAAAGCGCATCGCCTAGCACCGCGTTGCGCCCGTGGCCGACCGTCAACGGACCGGTAGGATTCGCCGAGAGAAATTCGACTTGGACCCTGCGCCGCGCGCCTACCCTTGGACGCCAAAAGGCGCCTTCGGAGCCTGCCATTTCGCGCAGCTCTCCAATCCAATATTCGGGCGCCATCTTGAAGTTGATGAACCCGGCCCCGGCGATCGCGATGTCCGCGAACTCGGCGCCGCGTTCGATTCGCTCGACGATTACCTGCGCGATAGCGCGCGGGGGCTTACCCTCAAAGCGGGCCAGCACCAGCGCGGCGTTGCAGGCGGCGTCGCCGTGCGCAGAATCCTTCGGCGCCTCGATCGTGAACGCGGCGGTTTCAGATTTAAGCAGCCCCTCTCGATTCGCGCGGCGGATAGCGTCATCCACCAGATTGGTCAGTAGAGTTTTCACCTGATAGGAGCGAATCTCGCAAGCCTCTTAGATCGTGGCAGACGCCGCGCGCCATGTTAAGTCGATTTCCGAACCTCGACCACAGCCTCCGCCGAGCAGCCGCCCGCGGCGCTCTACTTTGACTTTGTCCATTCGGGGTCGTTGGCGAGAGTCGGGTAACCGCTGCCGATCTGGATCAATACCCCATGCGCGGTTTTGGGAGAGATGAACGCTTCATAAGAAGTCGGCGACCACTCCACCTCGTCCACCACTCGTACGCCTTGCCGCTTCATCATCGTGCACGCCGCTTTGCTGTCGGGCACATCCAAGGTCAGATGATGTATCCCCTCGCCGCGCTTTTCGATGAAGCTTTTCAGGAAGGACGACTCGCCCAGCGGCTCGAGCAGCTCGATCGTCAAGCCGCTCAGATCCAGCACGCAAATTCTAAAGCCACCGCCTGGGTTGGCGGAGTCGTACTTGAATCTCGCACCCAGGATGCTTTCGAAGAACTTGCGCGCCTCGGCTATGCTTTTGACCGCAATTCCGATGTGATCGAGCTTGCCGATCGGTTGACTTGTCATCGTGCTACTCTCCCTGGGCGGTCCAGCGAACAGGCGCAATTCTCTCATATTGCAGCCGCCGCCGCAGCGCGACTGGTGGAACCGACCCCGATGGAAAAGCTATGGAAGATGCCGCCGCTCATCAAAGTCTACGAAGCGTTCGGCGCGGTCGCCGATAACCGCGTAAAGCTGCGCGACGATCAAGCTGCAACCGTGGCATCTTCGGACCGGAGCAAGCAGTATCAAGTCATTGTGGCTGAGGGGGGCCGCGAGATCTCGTCCAACGACAATGCCTCGTACTGGCAGGGCTATCTCGGCTATCCGGCGATCGCGGTTTTGATCGCCCGCGGCTTTATTCCCGTGCCGCGCGAAGCAATGACCCCGCTTCGCGGGATCGAATGGAAGAGGCTCAATCGGCGCCTCAAAGATTACCTGAAGACAATCGCCGAAGCAGAGCGCCAAGCGGTCGCCCGCGGCGGCGATCAGATCGTGATCCGCACGGCGGCGCAAAGAGTGATCGAAGCGCTTGGCGTGCTACGACCCTTTCAGCGCAAGCGCATCCGCCCCCCCTGAATTATCCGCGAAAATCCGAATACTGTTCGACTCAAAGGAAAGCGGCAACGATCATTGCACTGCGATCGGGATTCGCAAATCGAACTCCGACGGAATCGCGACGCCTTGCTTGATCGCGGGAGCGAAGCGCCATTGCCGAAGGGTCTCGATGATAATCTGGTTCAGGCGTTGATTGACCGTCCCTTGCGAGAGCGTGACCTGGGCGTCGCCGTTGTAGTCGACCTTAAAATGCGCGACCGCCTCAGCCTGAAAAACGTCCTCGCGCAGCTCGTCTGGAACCTCGGGTGTTGGGGAATAGATCGCGTGCGCACCGATATCGTCGCTGCCAATGCCGCCGCCCGATCCGCTGCCGCCCCCTGCCCCGCCGCCACCCGATTCGGAGCCGCCTGGGGTTGCACCCGAACTCGAAGGCGAGGCTGGCGTGCCTTCGCTTTTCTTTAGCGTGCCGAAGGGCGAAACGATCGGTGGCGGGATTGGTGCGGCTTTCGCCACATGATGGACCGCGGCAGGCTTTGGTTTTGGAATCGGTTTAGATGGCGCCCGCGCGGCTGGCGCTCCACCTCCTCCTGCCAGTCCGCCGACCTCGGGCGGTAGCTCCACGATTCGCGCCTCGATCGGCTTGAATTCGAGTCGTTGGGGTTGGTTTTCCTTGAGCAGAAACGAAAATCCGACCAGCACCATAAACCAGATCACGAGTGCGGAAGGCACGATCCAAAAAAGGCGCGCGCGTGGATCGTCGAGATCGGGCAGGCGCGCTATGCTCGCGCTTTCACTCATTCGCGCTTCACCGCGATCATGAAATGCTCGACTCCGGCCCGGCGGGCTTGAATCATCGCCCGCACCACCACGCCCTCGGGCGCGGCTCCGTCAGCGTTGACGATCACGCCGTGGTCCGTCGCGGGCAGGACCGAGTGGAGCAGCACGGCGAGGTTCTCGAGCGTGGCAGGCGTCTTGTCGATAAAGATTTGACTGTCCTTGGTAATCGTGAGAGTGGCCGGTTCCTTGTGTTCAAGGTTCTCAGCGTTGCCTTGCGGCAAATTGACCGTGATCGAGTTGAGCGATTGCATCGACAACGACGCCAGCATGAATGTCACCAGCAAAAAGAACATCACGTCGATCATCGGGATGATTTCGATCCGTCCACGACGCGAGGAACGCGCCCGGCGAAGCTTCATCGGACAGCTCTCACTTCACGCCCGAGTTCCGGCTGCGATGTTTCGAGCGACTCCGACTCAGCGCTTTCCTGATCAAGCCGGATGTGATCGATGAGCCGCGAGCCAAGCCGTTCCATCGAATCGAGCGCTTGCGATTGCATCCGCGAGAAGAAATTGAATGCAAACAGCGCGAAAAGGGCGATCAACAGCCCCAGCGCCGTCGCGATCAGCGCCTGAGCCACTCCGGCGGTGACTTGAGTCGGCGCAACCAGCCCCGCCCCGCCGATTACCTTGAACGATTGCATCATGCCGGTGATCGTCCCGAGCAGTCCCATCAGCGGCGCGGCGGTGACGATTGTTTCCAGCACCCACAGCCCTCGGCTGAGCGTCTTTTCGATCCGCCCGGCTTCATCGCCGGCGCGCGATTCCACCCACCATGCAGGCTTTTCGCGATTGGCGGAGATCACGCCAAAGAAGCGGCTGTACGCGCTGCGCGGACCGAGCGTCTTCAATTGGCGGTCCAGATCGCTCCACGAAAAGCCGTAGGTCTCCACCAGTTCCAGCAGCGCCGGCGGCAAGCGCAAGAGCCTAAGATAGGCGGCGAGGCGATCGAGAATGATAATGACGGCCAGCACGCCTAAAAACAGCAGCGGATATACCATCGCGCCGCCAAATTTGAGCGCCTGCCATGCGTTCTGAAGCTCTTGCATATGTGAGTTCGTATTGTAGTACGTTCGCCGATTGAAGGGTCCCCTCTTGACCGCTGATTGTCGATCCCGCGGGCCGTGTCCCAGCCTTCAATTCGCGCTTTTCAGTTGCCGATCAGCTCGCTAGGCTTCGCAAAGTTAAAGTTCCACTTTAATCCGCCGTAGAATGTCAGTCGCGGACCATACTGCTTCGCGGAGACCCCGATGCCCGTGCCATCCCGGATCAAGATGACCTGATCAAACATGTTGATTATATCGAAGCGGGCCTGGAAATCGTCGGGTTTGAATAGGCTCAGCAACTTGGTCAGACCAAAATTAAATTGGAAATAGGTGGGCAGATTCCCGGTGTTGGCGAAACCGCTGCGCAATCCGCTCTGGTTTATTCCAGTCACAGTCGCCGTCCACTTCTTCCATCGATAGACGATCCCTGCCGATCCCGTGATCGTCTGATCGTGATCCAAATTCACCCAGCGTCTCGAAATAAAATCCAGTTTGTCGGGGGCGAAGGTGAACTGTCCTGATACTATCTGCGTACCTTTCGCCACCGAGAACGCCTGGTTCACGTAGGCTGTGAGCGGACCTTCGGTGTAATTGAGCGTGGTCTCGACTCCATACTGCCTGCCACGCCTGTAGTTGAAGGGAGTGAAAATCAGCGCCGACCCGAACTGCCCCTCGTCGATCAAGTAATTGGAGTATTTAAAGTAGCTATCGACGCTTGCGGTGAGGCTTTTGGTTATCTGCTGAATCGCGCCAACGTCGAAAACTTGCGCGCGCTCGGGCTTGGGGGGCGTGTTAAGCAGGGTTGGGGCTGCCCCGGTGGTATTTTGAAAAGCAAGCAATTCGTGGTCGTTGGCCAGCTCGGTCGGAACGGGCGTGAAGGTGTAGGCGTAGCCCGCGTGAAGGGTTGTCGGTTCCCATGGTATGTAGACGGCCCCGAAGCGCGGCATCAGTGCATTGCTGCGACGCACGTCATCGATAAGATCGAAGCGCAGCCCCCCGTTGATCGTCCACTTTTCAGTGGGTCTCCATTCGTCCTGTATGTAGCCATCATAAAGCCAGGTCGTGAAGTGTTGATTGGCCTTGACCGCGATCGGTGTGGTGCTGGTCTGATTCCCCATGCTGTCGGCAGGAAAGGTCAGAGCGTGATTGTCCAGTTCCCCGCTTTCGCCGCTGAAATAGAATCCGGCCCGCGCGGTATTGTTATGTGGCAGATCATAACTCATGTCGCCCTGCAGCCCATTTACGAAGCTTGATCGAAAGACGTTGGTTGCGACTCCGGTGAAAATGAGATCGCCCATCTTGTCGGGATTGAACTTGATCGTCTCGTAGCGGCTGAACGGTGCGACTTGCCACGTGATATTGGAACCGA
>DASXNP010000308.1:0-16672 GCA_036494985.1 Binataceae bacterium (SeqCode) | reverse complement strand
CAAGTACAACATCAAACCCGAGTTTGAACCGGTACTCGATGAAGCCGTGTCAACTTTGCAGGCCAAGCCGAATGTCAGGATCAACGTCAATGGCCATACCGACAGCGTCGGCACCGTAGAGTACAACCTCAAGTTGTCCGATCGGCGGGCCAACTCGGTAGTCAACTACCTCACCAGCAAGGGAATCGCCTCTGACCGCCTGGTTCCGCAGGGCTTCGGCCTCTCCCAGCCTATAGCCAGCAACGCTACCGCCGAGGGCCGCGCCCAGAATCGCCGCGTCGAACTCGTCCCGATCCAGTAAACGGCCGATTCGTGATTGAAACGAAGGGGTGCTGCGAAAGCAGCGCCCCTTCTTAGATCGAGGTGCGGATATTAAGCGGGCGAGGCTGCCTTAAGTTGGAGCCGGACCGGCTTTAAGACTTTGGCGATCGGCCGCCGAGGCGAATCGAATTGCCGATCGCCCGCATCATCGACAGGGGTCCGATGACAACCGCCGACTTTCGGGGCGCAAAGGCTGCCAGTTGAAGTCCGCCCGACACATTACCCAAGCAGCGCAGCATCTCGGCGGCGCTCACCCGCGAAGCTACGGTCTCCGCCGAGCTGTATCTAACCGCGCGTGCGCGATCTATCAGAAAGGTTGCTGGATACGCTATCCCGCCGCGCTCCGCGCGATTGAAGAGCCCCCACCGTTCAATAACTTCGCGACCCTGATCGCACAAAAGCGTAAACGGTAGATTCAATTGCTCGCGCAAGGCCTTCGATTGCGCCGGTGTATCAACCGACAGCGCCGCGATTCCCACCCCCGAGCGTTCAAACTCGGTTGCGTGCGCGCAGTAGTCCGCCAACTGGCGGAGGCAGAACGGTCACCAATGGCCGCGGTAAAAGATCAGTACCAGAGGCCGCTCGGTGGTCAGTTCCGACAATCGCCTGAGGCGGCCCTCGCTGTCGCTAAGTTCGAACTCCGGTGCGATCGCTCCGGCCTTGGGCATTTTGTCGGCGTCAATAGCCATTTTCGCGCCTTTGCGTCCGACGTTCCACTTAAATCGTCACTCCTTAGAGCCCCTGAGCGCAAGCGCAAATCAAACTCTGGCAGAGAGCGGCGGTGGGTCGACCCGTACGCCGCCTTTCAAAACCCTAAACTGCCGATCCGCCGCATCACACGGTGCCCCTTGCGGGCCGCCGACTCGTGCGCCGTCGGGAGCATACTGCAGGATGTAGGTCTTCCTTGCGGATTTTGTCAGATTGGGGCCCGTCCGATGCGGAGTCAGCGACGAAAAAACCACGATGTCGCCCGCCTTGGCCGGCACTGCGACCGCCTCGGGACCATCTTGCTCGAAGCAGACGTAGCCCAAGTCCGTCAACCGATGAGCCAGCGTCCCTCGCCGATGCGCGCCCGCGGCGATCCATGGGCATCCGTTTTCGAGTGTCGCATCGGTCAGCGCAAGCCAACAGGTGAGATAAGCCTGCGGCTCGATATAGGTGTAGCCGTTGTCCTGATGCCACGGAAACGGCTTGGGATATTCACCCTTCTTGTAAACCGATTGGTCCCAGTAGAGGCGCGCCTCGGGACCTATCAGATCGTGACAAAGATCGGCGAACAGGTGGCTGGCCGCGAACTCACGCAGGGTTTGCGAGCGTTTTACCAGGTGGGTCGTAAAAGTGATGCCGTCGGCCTGCGCGATGAACATCCTGCCACGGGGTTGCTTGCGTAACCACTGTTCGACTTCCGCCTCTAGTGGATCGATCGCGGCCGTTATGCGCGCGATGGTTTCGCGGCCGATCGCGCTGTCGAGCCGGAAGAATCCGCGCTGGTTGAAGGAGTGGGCTTGGGCTTCGGAAATGATTTTAAAAGGCCCCCGGGCCGGTCTCCACCTGAACCCGTGATTTTTGGGGTGTAACTTAGCCGGCTCGGGCATAAGACTAGAAGCGCGGCCTACTTCGAGGCAAGTACGGCGGATTCCGCGAGCAGTTCGGCGAGGTCGCGGACCCGCATCGAGTCCTCCAAAGAGCGCGATTTCAGCGCATCTTCCATCATCGTCATGCAAAATGGGCATCCGACCGCCAGCGTTTCGGGGTGCGCAACGCTGATTTGGTCGAACCGCTTCTGGTTGATGCGGGTACCTTCATGCTCTTCTTTCCAGAAGCATCCGCCGCCCGCCCCGCAACAAAAGGTCCGCTCTTTGGATTGCCCGATCTCGGCCAGCGCCGAGCCGGGGATCGCGCCCAGTGCTTCGCGCGCGCCGCGATACTTGCGATTGTGGCGGGCCATGTAACAGGGGTCGTGATAGGTGATCGTTTGCTTTACGGGTTTCGACGGCTTCAGGCGGCCCGCCTTGATCAGTTCATCGATAAACTCGCCCTCGTGCATAACCTCGTAATTGCCGCCGAAGTCGGGGTACTCGTTGGCGAGATTGTGGTAGCAATGTGGGCACTGGGTCACGATGCGCTTGGGCTTGTAGCGATTGAGGGTCTCGATGTTGTGCGCGGCTACGGTGGCGTAGAGATATTCGTTGCCGAGCCGTCGAGCGGGGTCGCCGGTGCAGGTCTCTTCCTTGCCCAGAATGGCGAATTTTACTCCCGCCTGTTTCATCAAGGATGAGAACGCCTTGCTCACGCGCTGGTTGCGTTCGTCGTAGGAACCCGCGCACCCGACCCAATAGAGGACATCCAGATCGCCCGGGTCCGCCACCTGCGCCATCTCCGCAATCTCCAGTCCGGCGGCCCAATCCGCGCGCTTCTCCTGTCCGACACCCCACGGATTGCCCTGGTTCTCGATTCCCTTGAACGCGCCGGTCGCCTGCTGCGGAAACTTGCTGTCCATCAGCACCTGGTAGCGGCGCATATCGACAATTCGCTGAATGTGTTCGATTCCCACCGGGCAGCCCTCTTCACACCACCCGCAGGTCGTGCACCCCCATATCACGTCTTCGGTTGCGACTTCGGTGATCATGTCCATGGCCGCGATACGCGCGTTGCCATCGCGCGCCGCGGCGCCGTTTAACGTCGCGGATTTAGCGGCGATTAGTCCAGGAGCCTTCGCGATCAAATGTTCGCGCTGCTCGATCACGAGATATTTCGGATTGAGCGATTTGTTGGTGTTTACGGTCGGACAGTTCAGCGTGCAGCGACCGCACTCGAGGCACGCCGACATATCCAGTAGCTGCTTCCAGGTGTATTGCTCGACCTGATTTACCCCGAACGATTCCGCCGTTTCGAAATCCTTGATCGGCGCGAGCCGGCCGCGCCCCTTGAGATTGCGAAAATAAAGGTTGATCGGTCCGAGGATGAAGTGACGCAGCTTGGTAAACGGCAGACAGAAAAACAGGCCGTAAACCAATAGCACGTGGACCATCCACAGACATCGATGGTAAGTTGCGCCCGCACCGAGCGCGCCCTGCAGGGCGCCGATCCGGCGGCCAACGTAAGCCCACTCGACAAAGCCCGGGGGGTTGGCGTTGATCCGTGCTCCTTCGAGCATCAACCCCGTAAGCGCAACCAGCACGAGCAGGAAAAGGGGCAAACGATAGCCGACCCGATTTTCGAAATCGTCGAGCAACTTGTCGATCGGCGGCGAGCTGAGCGGACTGGGTTTGCGCACCAGGCGGCGCGCGGCGGCGGCTAGCACGCCGCCGATCAGCATCAGGAAGAAGGTATCCATCGCGGCTTTGAAGTAGAGGTAGAAGTCGCCGTAGTAGAAGTAGAGCGGCAGCCCGAACCATCCGAACAGGTCGCGCACGTCGCTGTTGATCGCGACGATCGTCGTGCCAATGGTCAGGCCGATGAAAGCGACGTAGAAGCTGTAATGCATCCAGCCCCAGCTCTCGCGGATCACAAAGCCCTGCCCGATCGCGTCGCGAAGCGTCAGGAGGGTGCGCTGGAACGGATGGTCGAGTCGATGGTCGGCTGCCCCAAGCGAGATTATGCGGTACCAGTAGATCCCCGAGTAGACGAACGCCGCGGCCAGCAGCGCGAGCAAGGCGTACATGATGACCACAAAGGCGGCGGGGACGTTCCAGAGGATCTGGCGAGTCACCTGTTCATTCATCACCTGCTCCGCGATTACTGACTTAAGTCGCCGGCGCCAATCGACGCGGCCAACACCTGGGCCTCGATTACCAGTCCTGAATACTCTTAAATCAGAGCACCGCAGTGGAATTCAACTTAAGGGGCCAGTCGTGTAGAAGTTCCCCGATGGATTCACGCCGAGTGCGGGCAATGCTTATCGCTTTGGCGACCGCGGTGGTCGGCGTTGCCGGATTCAACTACACGGTCAACCCCTTCGGAGCGTGGCCGAATCAACTCGTCAATCCTATCTATCGATCGACCGATCGCACGCGAGTCGCGATCCCGTATCTGATTAGAACCCTCGAACCGCGCATTCTGATCCTCGGCGATTCGCGAGCCGAACTGGGTATCCCGATCTCGCAAGGCTATCGCGACGGATTTTTTAACGCGGCGATGCTCGGCGCACGTCTGAACGAGGTCTCCGCGCTGCTTAAGCCGGCGCTGCGCAACCCTCGGCTTCGGGTCATAGTCTGGCAGCTGGCTTTTTCCCCATTCGGCAAGCGCAGCGAAAGCGTGTACGACGCGCCGACTCTTTCGCGTCTTGCGCATCCTCACCGGAGCATCGGTGCGGACACACTACTGAGCCTCGATGCCCTCGGCGACAGCCTCGACATGATCGAACGCGGCGCGCACGGCATCGATGCGCTCCCGGTTTACGCGGTGGCGCCGCTGCCCTGGCCGCAAGACATCATCCGCAAAGAGCTGGCCCAACCTTCGCTGGTGCCATTTTTCGGTTCCGACGCCAACGTCATGACCTACTTAGCCGGGCTCGCCGCGTCCCTTTACCAGCCGTTTGAATACTCCACCCATCAGGTCGATTTGTTCAAGGAAATTGTCGCGAGAATCCACCGCGCCGGAGTAAAGTTGATAATTTTTCTTCCGCCGATGAGCGAGTACGAACTGGAGACCATTCGGCTGGCGGGCAAGTGGGACGATTTCATGCGCGTCAAGACCAACGTCGCGGCCGTCGCTTCGTATAGCGATTTTTCCGGTTACAATTCGCTCGCCCGAGCCGACTCGTTGTATCGTGATCCGCTGCACTTCAAACCCGCGCTGGGTTGGGCGATTATGCGCCGCTTGCTCAATCGGGACTGCTCAGAATGCGGCCCAGTCGCTGGTCTTTTGTCGCAGTCGGAGGTCAGCTGGGATTCGCGCAACGTTGGCTTAAATCTGCTGGCGGCACAATTGGCGATGGCGGCGGCGACCCGCGCACCGTCGAAATACTCGTCGACTGCGGCGATGGCGCTTAGGCAGTATATCGCGCATCCGCCGCGATCCGCGCTCGATCAATAAGCTGTCCGCTTTGGTCGAGGACAAAACAAAAAGGTTGGGTAGGTTTGTGATCAAGCGCTCGCCGATACGACGGCTGGCGCTCGCCTCGCTCCTTGGCGTGCAGTTTACGGCCTCGGCGGTGGGCGCGCTTGGGGCGGGAGCTGACCGCAATCTGCAGCGGGCGGTCGACGCTTACTTGAACCGTTTGACCAGCGAACCACTCAAGCGCGCTTACCAGGGGGTGCTGGTTCAGACTTCCGATCGCATGCTTGCCTGGCATCAACCGGCGCTTCCGCTTCCGGCCGCCTCCACCACCAAGCTCGCCACCACGCTGGCCGCGCTCGCGAAGCTGGGTCCGCAGTATCGGTTCGCGACCGATTTCGGAATCGCCGGGACGCTTTACCGCGGAGTTCTAAGCGGCGACCTGGTGGTGAAGGGATCGGGTGATCCCTTTTTCGTCTGGGAAGACGCCATCGCGGTCGCGAATCAGCTTGAGATCATCGGAATCCGCAGGGTCGAAGGCCTCCTTTTGGTGGCCGGAAACTTCGACATGAATTTTCGCGCAGATCCGCATGCCGCCGCAGCGCTCCTGCGCGTCGGATTCAATTCGCGAGTCTGGCCGAACGAAGCAGCGGGTCAGTTTGACAAGATGCCCGCCGGCACAGTGCGACCCGCTTTGGAGATTCGAGGTGAGCAGGTGCGTGCCGCCGCGCCGGTCGACGTGAAATGGATCGCGCGTCACTATTCGCCGCCGTTGGTGGCTTTGCTCAAACGAATGAATCTCTACAGCAACAACATGATGGCCGACATGGTCGCAAGCGATGTCGGCGGCCCGCTGGAGATTGCGCGAATCGCAATCGATCAAACCGGGATCGCGCCCAGCGAAATTCATTTGATCAACGGATCCGGCCTTGGAATCGAAAATCGAATGTCGCCGCGCGCAATCTGCGTCATGCTTAAGACCCTCGATCGCTTGCTGCGATCGCACGGACTGACAATCGGCGACGTCTTCGCGGTCGTTGGCCGGGACCACGGCATCCTCGAGCAGCGTAATTTACCGCCGCTGCTCATAGCAAAATCTGGAACTCTCGCGACGGTCAGCGCTTTGTGCGGCGCCCTCCCGACTCGCCGCGGGATTCTTTGGTTTTCCATCATGAATCAAGGCCCCAACGTCTTACGCTTGCGAATCGGCCAGACCCGCCTGCTGGCCGACTTGGAGAGCATTGAAGGGTCAGCTGCCGCTCTGCCGCCCGAGCTCGCCCCGCGGCTCGACGCGGGTCGCGCTGAGAGTCGCATCGAAGGGTTGCCGTAGCATCGGAGAGAACACCCTTGGCCTGGTTGCCCGAGGAAGCCCGGGCCGGTTCGTCGGCGCTTGCGATTCTGATAAAAAGTGAGGGTTGCCCAGAGCCCGAGCGCGCAAGAGGATCAGGTCGCACGAACAAGGCGTGGCGGTGCCGCTGAATTGAATGCTGTTTAACTCCTATGCGTTCGTATTTGTGTTTTTGCCGGCGTTCATGGCGGGCTATCAACTTTTGGCCGGGTCGCAGATGCGCAACGCCGTCCCGGTTTTTATCATCGTCGGGTCAATCGCCTTCTATGCGTGGTGGAACTGGCACTACGTCTTTCTCTTCCTGTTCTCGATCGGCTTCAACTACTCCTGGGGCTTGATGCTTCGCGGACCGGACCGGCGTCGAGAGCCGCGTGAGGAAAGCCGGGAGCGCTGGATGCTCGCGATCGGAATCGCGGTAAACGTCGCGCTGCTGGCCTATTTCAAATATCGCAACTTTCTTGCCGACAGCATCAACAGCGTCGCCGCAACCCACTTGCCATTGCCCGCGATGTTCTTACCGCTGGCGATCTCGTTCTTCACCTTCGAGCAGATCACCTACTTGACCGGTATTCACAGCGGCGACGTGAGGGATCGTAACTTCCTCAACTACGGGATGTTCATCAGCTTCTTTCCGCACCTGATCGCCGGCCCGATTGTCCGCTACCAGCAGATCAATCCGCAGTTCAATCGGCACTCGACATTCGGTCTGCGCGCCGAGAATTTGGTGCCGGGCTTCATGATCTTCGCGATCGGCCTGTTCAAGAAGGTCATCCTTGCCGACACCTTCCGCGCCTACGTCAATCCGATCTTCGACGGATCGTTCACTCCGACCGCGCTCGACGCATGGGGCGCGACGGTGGCTTTTACCCTCCAGGTGTATTTCGATTTTTCCGGCTACACCGATATGGCGGTTGGGCTGGCGCGCTTGTTCAACGTCCAGTTTCCGGAGAATTTTGACTCGCCTTACAAGACCACGAGCATGACCGACTTGTGGCGGCGCTGGCACATGACGCTGTCGTTCTTTCTACGCGATTACATTTACATCCCGCTGGGCGGCAATCGGGTCGGAAAGTTGCGCCACTATTTCAACCTGTTCATCACCATGGCGATTGCGGGTCTGTGGCACGGCGCGAATTGGACGTTTGTGCTTTTCGGCGTGATCCAGGGCATCGTTCTGTCGGTCAATCATTACTGGCACGAGCGCGGTCATCGATTGGCGGCGCTCTGGGGCTGGGCGCTGACCTTCGCAACCTTTGCCACCTCGCTGACCTTGTTCCGTGCCCAGACCGTCACCCGCGCGGCGCAGCTGTATGCCAGCATGTTCGGATTGCGCTCCGCTTCAATTGAGAGTCCATTTTCGATCGGCAGGCACGCGCTGATACGGATCGGCTTGGCGCTCCTGATGGTGTGGCTCGGGCCGAATCGGCAGGCGATCATGAAATGGGAGTGGCGCAACGACTATCTTTATGCGGCTGCCTTTGCGGCGCTGGCCGGTCTGAGCTTAATGAAGCTCGCGAGCCCGCCGGCCTTCGTCTACTTCCAGTTTTGAATCTAGGGAATCAGCTAAAGGTTGCGGGGCCGCTGACGCGCCGTCTGCGATCGATGTTTGCGGCGCTGGCGGCGTTGGTCGGCACCCTGATCGCGGTCAACTACCTGGTCAATCCATTCGGGGCTTGGCGAATAAGTGTTATCGACCCGATCTTCCGCAGCCTCGACCAATATCGAGTGGTGACTCCCTATATCGTTCGAACCTCGCATCCTGACACCCTGTTGGTGGGCAATTCGCGCGTGGTTTTAGGGATGGAGATCAAACAGGTGTGCCGCGACGGATTTCTCAACGGCGCGTTTATGGGCGGAAGAATAGCCGAGAACGCCAAGCTGATCGAGCTTGCGCTTAAGAACCCGGCGCTCAAACGAATCGTGTGGCAAATCGACTTCGTCTCGTTTGACAAAACGCTTGACGGCTTCGCCGATGGAGACACCGAAGATCGCCTTTGTCACCCGTGGCGTACGATCGTGCCCGACACGCTGCTAAGCGTCGACGCGCTCAACGAAAGCTGGCGCGAACTCCGCCGAGCCCGGGCCGGGCGCTCCAGTCTATGGCCTGAGCAGGTCGCCCCCATGCCCTGGCCGCCCGAGCTCATCAAACGCGCGATCGAGGTGGCGCCCGGGACGCGTCTGGACATGCTGCCTGTGGCGACGCTTGAGGACCACGTGCGGGTGATCGTGGACTTCTACCGCGAGTACAGCCTCTCGGCGGCCGCGCTGGATCTCGCCGCCGCGACGGTCCGCGAGGCGCGGGCGCGCGGCGTCGAGGTGATTCTGTATACGCCGCCGCTCAACGAGTACGAACTGGAGGGGATTCGTCAGACCGGTAACTGGGAGCTGCTCAAGCGCTGGAAGCGCCAGATTCTCAAGCTTGGACCGTATTCGGATTTCTCGGGCTACAACCCAGTGGCACGGCTCGACTTTCTCTTCACCGACATTCGCCACTACAAGCCCGCAATCGGCTTCCCGATCCTGCGCAACGTCATCGGCCTGAGCTGCAGCGGCTGCGGCCTGGTGGCCGAGAGCGTCAACGCCAGCCCGCTTCCGATGACCGCGTCCGATAGCGAACGAACCCTGGCAATCCAAGATGCCCGGATGAAGGCCGCCGCCGCGGTCCCGTCGCGCTACTCGAAGATGGTCGCGGAAATGATCGCGGCGACCGGCAACGAGACCGCCTCGAAATGATCGTCGCCGACGCTCGCGCGCTGGGAGGCCCCCGTTCCGACCCGGTGGAATTCGCGCCCGAGTCTCGGCCTCGCCGCCGGTTGCGATGGATGTTTCAAGCGTTGCTCGGGGTCGTCGCCCTGCTGGCCGGGTTCAACTATGCGATTAATCCCTACGGCGCATGGCGGCTGCATTTGATTAGTCCGATCTTTCGCTATAGCAACCGGCAGCGGCTGGTGGTGCCCTACCTGATCCGGGTTGCCCAGCCCCAAACCGTTCTGTTTGGCGATTCGCGCACTGCACTCGGTTTTCCGATCCCGCAATACGAGCGTGACCAGGTCCTCAACGCGGGGCTGTTCGGCGGTCGGATCAGCGAGATCATCGAACTGATCGACGCGGCCCTTAAAAATCCCAGGCTCAAGTTGATCGTATGGCAAGTCGACTTCGTGCTGTTCAACGCTTCGCAGGAAAACGTGGTCGACCCGCTGACCATGGGACGGCTTAAAGAGCCCTATCATCATATCGTTGGGGACACCTTGCTCAGCCTCGATGCCCTCGATGACAGTCAGGCGATGTTCGCGCGCGCGCGCCGAGGTGAAGTCGAGCTGGGTCCGGCTTGGCGGGCGGCGGTGCCGTGGCCGCCGGACCTGATTCGGGCGGGCGATGATTCCCGATCGCAATATCTCGGCTCGCAACTCGAGACGACCAAGTTTCTGGCGACCTACGCCACCCATCTTTACAGTCCCTATCAGCCTTCCGAGCGCCAGTTCGACGCGCTTCGGGCAAGCGTCGAAAAAGTGCGGCGCGCGGGGGTCGCGATAATTCTGTTTTCACCGCCGGTTCATCTGGCGGAACTCGAAATGCTGCGGCAGTCGGGGGCGTGGGACGACTTCATGCGATGGAAGCGTGAAATGGCCGGGGTGCAGCCCTACCTCGACTTCTCGGGCTACAACGAAATCGCGCGGGCCGATTCGATGTACATCGATCCGCTTCATTTCGGCGCGTCGATCGGGTACGCGATCATGCGCCGAGTCATGAATCTGGACTGTTCGCGATGCGGCTTGGCGGGTGCGCTGGTAGCTTCGTCGCAGACCAGGTGGGATCCCGCCAGCGCCGATGTCAACCGCGCGGCTCAGACTCGCGCTATGCAAATCGCAACTCAGGCTCCCTCTTTCTATTCAAAGGCCGCTGCGGCAGCGCGGTTGGATCTCGCCGCACGCAATCGGACCGGCGCCAACTTCTAGCAGCAGACGTTCAAAGGTCGGGCTGCGATTCAAATCGCGGTCCCGCAATCACGCGTGTTTGAGTTTTTTGAGCTCGGCGGTCATCTCGGGAACCGCCTTGAAGAGGTCAGCGACCAGGCCGTAGTCGGCGACCGTGAAGATCGGCGCTTCTTCGTCCTTGTTGATCGCAACGATGACCTTGGAGTCTTTCATTCCGGCCAGATGCTGAATCGCGCCCGAGATTCCGACTGCGACATACAGGGACGGCGCAACCACTTTGCCGGTTTGTCCGACCTGCAGGTCGTTCGGCACGAAGCCCGCATCGACCGCGGCGCGGCTGGCTCCCATCGCCGCGCCGAGCTCGTCGACGAGCGGCTCGAGCACGATCTTGAAGTTTTCGCCGTTCTTAAGCCCGCGACCGCCGGAGACCACGATTTGGGCCTCGGTGAGCTGCGGCCGGTCGCTCTTGGTCTCGTTGAACGAGACAAATTCCATCTTGCAAGCGCCGGGATCGATTTTGGCGGGAACCTTTTCGACCGGCGCGACAGAATCGGCGGGCTTGGCCGCATCGAAGGCGGTCGCGCGCACGGTGATGACCTTGACCGGGCCGTCGAGCTCGACCGTCGCCAGCACGTTGCCCGCATACATCGGGCGAATCACGGTGCCGTCGTCGTTAATCGTCACGACGTCTGATGCCATGGGGGCGCCCAGCCGCGCCGCTAGTCGGGGAAATAGATCTTTGCCCACCGCCGAGGCGGTTGCGAGGATGGTCTCGACGCCCAGGCTCTTGGCCAACTCCGCTATCGCTTGCGTATAGGCGTCGGCGAGATAGTTTTTCAGTGCCGGGCTCTCCAGCGCGACGACCTTGCTGACACCATACCGGGCGGCGTCACCCGCGAGCTTGTCGACCCCCTCGCCGACCACCACCGCGATCGCTTTGCCCGAGCGTTTTTTCGCCATCTCGAGCGCGGCGTTGATCGCCACCAGTGTGGCCTTGGGAAGATGGTCATGTTGATATTCGGCAAAAACCAGAACGTCGCCCATTGGAGAATACCCGTTGAATTGGTCTTCGAGTGCAGCCGTAAAGGTCAGATCAGCTTTGCTTCGTTGTGCAGCGCGGCGACCAGTTCCTCGACCGACGCGACTTTCCTTCCCGCCTGCCGCTTAGCCGGCGCCTTCAGTTCCTTAATCTTGAGCTTGGGGACGAGGTCGACGCCGAGGCTGTCAACGGCGATTTCCTTAAGCTCTTTCTTGCGCGCCTTCATGATGCCCGGCAGCGAGGCGTAACGCGGCTCGTTCAACCGCAGGTCACTGGTAATCACCGCGGGCAAGGCGAAGGCGACGGTCTCGAGGCCGCCGTCGACTTCGCGCGTCACCGTGCATTTCGCTCCCGCAATCTCGACCTTGGAAGCGAATGTCGCCTGAGGCCATCCAAGCATCTCGGCCAGCATCTGGCCGACCTGATTCGAATCGTCGTCGATTGCCTGCTTGCCCATCATGATGAGATCGGGTTTTTCGTCAGCCGCGATCTTCGCAAGGACGCGCGCCAGCGCCAGCGTGTCGAGCGGCTTGTCGTTGACCACCAGGATCGCGCGGTCGGCGCCCATCGCCAGACCGGTGCGCAATTGCTCCTGCCAGGTCTTCTCGCCGATCGAGACCAGCACGACCTCGCCGGGGGATTGCCGCTCTTTGATTCGCAGGGCTTCTTCGATCGCGATTTCGCAAAACGGGTTGACAACCCATTTGACGTTGTCGGTGGCGATACCGGTACCGTCGGGCAGCACGCGAATGGTGGTGGCGGGGTCGGGGACTCGTTTGGTGGGTACCAAAATTTTCACGGCCAGCAAACTCCCGGCGTCCGCGCCCGGCGGTGCCAAAGCAATTGAGTGCGCCTCAGATTATTGATGGATGAAGCTGAGGGTGACCCGCAAACGTACCAATACCGCCCTTAACAGTCAAAGGTTGGTGGGCTTGAAGTATAAAGCTCGCTGATACGTCACCCGTTTTGCTTAAGTCGGGCTTCACGCCGGAACGAAACCCAAAAGCCCTGGGACAGCCGGCCGCCAGCGCGCACCTTGGAACCAAAGCGTGACTTGGCAGCGAGCAGCGATGCCGGCCCCGATGCTCCCTTTTAGCCACAAGCCCTCGGCGACCGTTAGGCCGACGGCGTTGGGAGCGGCGGATTTCGTCTTTGGCCCTCAAAGGCACCGGGAGCATTGTTTTGTGCAGGCGTGTTCGTTCGCACTTCCTAGGTTATCCAATGATGCGCGCCGCTTGCGCTAACCGCACTCGTGTGAGGTTCCTGCAATTTCCGTTTTGGAGCCGCTCTTGGAGGCAAGAGCGCAAAGCCAAGGCGCATTTTCGAATTGATCAGTGCCTAGACCGGCGTGAAGCCTTCGCAAATGCCGAAGCGAGCCGCTACTCGTTGTAGCCGAGCCGCTGCGAGAGTTCACGACCTGCTTCGAGCATTCTCGGTGCGATCTCGGTTTTGATCCGCTCGCTGTCCATCCGATATACCGGGCCGGCCAGGGCCAGCATTCCGACCAGCGATCTGGTGTAGTCGCGAATCGGCACCGCGACCGAGCATACTTCGTCAAGATATTCCCCGGAATCGAACGCGAAGCCCGCCTGGACAACCCCCTCGAGCTGAGCGGCGAGCGTTGCGCGGTCCGTGACCGTGCGCTCGGTGTAGCGGCTTAGGGTGTCGGGCAGAGAGCCGGCCGATTTCTCTTCAGCCTCGAAGGCCAGGTAGGCCTTGCCGACCGCCGTACAGTGCAGCGGCATCGCATCGCCGATCGGCGGTTTGAGCTTGACCACCCGATCGGACGGGTCGGCCGATTCGATCGGCACGATGCCCTCTTTGCGCGAGATTGCGACGAAGGCGCTCTCATGGCATTTGCGCGCGAGGTCGATCAGAATCGGGCGGGCCTGACGCACCAGGCCCATGTGGTCAATGTAGCTGCGGCCCAGATGCAGGCATTTGATACCGAGCCGGTAATTCTCCGTAGCGCGGTTCTGCTCGATGTAACCGCGCGCCTCAAGCGTTGCGAGCAAGCGAAAAACGTTGTTCTTGTGAAGTTTGAGACGCTTGGAAAGTTCGGTCACACCGAGTTCGTCGATATCGCCGGCGAATTGCTCGAGCACATCAAGCGAGTGTGCTACCGATTGAATCACATAATTGGTTTTGTCTCTGCGGACCATTAAAGGGTCAGAACTCCGCCGCGCAGCCGTTCGCTGCTCCTGCATAGCTACTGTGGGAAGCTGTTTTACTTTTGACATAATCTAGTCCCGCTCTTCAAACATTGTCAATTTCGGTTGCGCGCCCGCGCTGAGGCGGTATCCTCTCCTGGTACCGACCGGAGCATGCAGACTGACCGGATGACGGCAATCGACCCCAAGTTTTTCCGTCGCCTGGACGAGGCCGAGGATGAGCGGTTCTATCTCGATCCCCGGTTCGTCGTTCACATAGATGAAACTGCGATCCGGACGATTAGTGGGATCCTTGCTGCGAAACTTGGAGCCTGCGAGGCGATCCTGGATTTGATGAGCAGCTGGCGCTCGCATCTGCCGGACTCGATCGGCCCCTCCCGGGTCGTCGGACTGGGGATGAACCGAGCCGAGTTGGCGGACAATCCGGCGCTAAGCGAAATTGTCGTACACAACCTCAATCGCGAGCCGAGACTGCCTTTTGGCGACGGCGAGTTCGACGCTGTGCTTCTCACAGTGTCGGTGCAGTATCTCATCCGTCCAATAGAGGTATTCGCCGAGGTCGGGCGCGTGCTCAAGGCCCACGGGCCGTTTGTGGTTTCGTTTTCAAACCGGATGTTCCCGACCAAGGCGGTCGCGCTGTGGGTGCAGGCCTCGGAGGAACAGCGCTTGGTTTTGGTGGCGCGGTACTTCCATGAGGCGGGGTGCTTTGAAAAGATCGAAGTGATGCAGGGGGCGCAAAATCGCGAACGCCGCAGCGATCCGGTCCATTGCGTGATCGGCTACCGCCGGCACGACGAGGACCTAAGGCGCGATGCTTAAAACCGTCGGCATGCGCCATCTGGCGCTTAAAGTAAGCGACCTAGCGCGCGCCAAGGATTTCTACATGCGCGTTTTCGGGATGAGACTGGTGTGGCAGCCCGATGCCGATAACGCCTATCTGAGCTCGGGATGCGACAACCTTGCGCTGCATCACGATCGCAATCCGGTAAACCACCAAGGCGCGCTTGACCACCTGGGGTTCATTGCCGCTTCGCTCGAGGACCTTCGCTCGGGGTACGAATGGGTGCGAAGTAATTCGGTCGATATCGTCAATCCGCTAAGACAGCATCGCGACGGTTCGTCGTCGTTTTACGTCAAGGACCCCGACGGAAACCTGATCCAGCTGCTCTACGAACCGTCGATTAGCCCGATGCGTTGGGTGAAGCCTGCGTGATCAAGGGACGCGCGACCGCGGCGGGAACCGCATCCTACGCCGAGCGATTCAAGCAACTGCCCGATCACTTCCGCAACCTGGTCGGTTGGCGGGCTTCGTCGATCGGTATCGGAACTTATCTGGGCGACGCGGACGAACGGACGGACCGCCTGTACCAGGAGGCGATTACCTCGGCGATCGGTTCGGGGATCAATTTGATCGATTCTGCGATCGTCTACCGCCTGATGCGCAGCGAGCGCTCGATCGCGCAAGCGATCGGCGACCTGATCGCGGCCAACAAGCTCAAGCGCGAGGAACTGATCGTTGCAACCAAGGGAGGCTATCTAGCCTTTGACGCCGTGCCGCCCAAAAACCCGCGCGAATGGTTCAAGCGCGAGTATCTCGACACCGGGATAATTGGTCCTGGTGAGCTGATCGACGACTCCAATTGCATCGCACCGAGATACATCGAGGCGATGGTAAATCGCAGCCGGGCGAATCTCGACCTCGAAACCATCGACATTTACTACCTTCACAACCCCGAATCGCAGCTTTCGGGTGTTAGTCGCGCCGAGTTCATTCGGCGAATTCAAGCGGCGTTTGAAGTGCTGGAAAAGGGAGTCGCCGACGGCAGGCTCGGGGTCTACGGATGCGCGACCTGGGACGGACTCCGATCCGACCCTCAGCACGCGGGATATCTGTCGCTAAGGGAGCTGGTCGAAGCGGCCCGCGCCGTGGGCGGTGAACAGAATCACTTCAAGGTGATCCAGCTTCCTTTCTCGCTTGCGATGGCGGAAGCGTGGACGCACTCGAACCAATCGATCGGCGATCGCGCCCAAGGCTCAATCCTCGAAGCCGCGCGGCACTATGGGATCGCGGTCTGCGCGAGCGCCTCAATTATGCAGGGGCGGCTTGCGAGGCGACTGCCGCCGGTGGTGGCCGACGCGCTGAGCGGACTGGAAACCGACGCGCAACGATCGATTCAGTTCACCCGGTCGACGCCCGGGGTTGATGTTGCGTTGGTCGGCATGAAATCCCGCGCCCACGTGCTCGAGAACATCGCGACGGCGAAGATCGCGCCTGCCGGTCAAGCTTCGCTTTCGAAGCTGTTCGAGCCGCAGTAGCACATCCCACCCAAGCCGCCCAGCAAATAACCGGAAAGGGGTGTCCCGCGCAAGGCCACCCACGCTTTCGCGGTCCTCCCTCAAGCCGCTTTCTCAAGCAGGTAGCTCATGCCCTGATGCGAAAAGCGGATCTCGCCGTTTTCGCGGCGCACCTTCAAGCCCGAGCAATCGTGATCGATGGAAGCTTCCATTAGCGCGATGATCGCGGCGCGACTTTCGGCCGACGGACCGCCGTGGGCCATCCACTCTTCGAGTCCGTAGCTGGTTTCACGACGAATCTTGTGCAGGATGAAAAGACCCGACTCGGCAAACATCCGCTCGAATTCGCTGGCCGCAATGGCGCGCACGTGCGAGGGATCGCACAGTCGCTCGACCCGGTTATGATAATCGGCCCACGCGCGATTTTCCGAAGCGATCATGTCCAGGATGAGCATTCGGCCGCCCGGGCGGGTCATCCGCTTCATCTCGGACAACACTTTGATCGGATTGCCGAAATGATGGAACGCGAAGCGGCACACTGCTAGCTCGAAGCTGTCGGGAGCGA
>DASXNP010000307.1:0-1530 GCA_036494985.1 Binataceae bacterium (SeqCode) | reverse complement strand
CGCGACCAAAAGCCACCGGCAAAGTTGGATCGAGTGTGCAACGGGCTGAAGCAGGCCTTACCGGAGTTGAAGGGTGCCGGACTCTTCCTCGAGCAAGGCAAGCAGTCAGCGCGTCTCGTCCAAAGCTGGGGAGAGAAATCGCTGATTTATGAAACCGCGGATTACCACTATCGCGTGGGCCTCGGTTCCTTCTTTCAGGTGAACCGCTTTCTGGTGGACGCGCTCATCGACCTGGCGGTCAGGGGCCGCAGTGGCCGATTGGCGTGGGACCTTTATGCCGGCGTCGGTCTATTCGCGGGGGCGCTCGCCGATGAGTTCGAACGTGTGATCGCGGTGGAGTCTTCCCCGGCTTCGAACGCCGACCTCCGTCACAATCTGCAAGACGCCTCGTCCCGCGTCGTCGAAGCCAGGACGCTGGATTTTCTGCGAAAGCAGAAGCCTTCCGGCGGCACTCCCGATCTGGCCGTCGTTGATCCTCCACGTGCCGGACTCGGTCAGGAAACTACATCGTTGCTTTCCCAGATCGGCCCGGCAGAGATCGTCTATGTCTCCTGCGATCCGGCGACTCTGTCTCGCGATCTGGCCGCGCTGATACAATCCGGCTACGACCTCCGGACAATCACGATGGTGGATATGTTTCCACAGACCTTCCACCTGGAAAGCGTCTCTGTGCTCGTGCGCAGATAGCCGGCTTGCCCGCAGGCGTGCGCAACTATGTCCGTCGCCGCCATCGCGCCGCCACAGGCTTCCACGGTGCCCTCACAGGCGCTGCGGCTGAAATCATCCTCCAGCCGGGTTGACCGGTTGGCCTTCGCAGTCGTGCCTGCTCTATTCGCGGCATCTTGCTTCGCGGCCGGAATTTTGCTGTCGCATTCGCTCTATGTACCGCCGCCGGTCGCCTTGCTGACGGCTTTGTTGAGCGCGGCGGTCGCGGTTCTCGCCGGTCGCGTCGCGCGGAGAATCTCGCTGCCTCCGTTGGTTCTTGCATGGATTCTCGCTGGACTCTTCTGCGCGGAGATTCATCCCTGGGCCGACCCGCAAAACGCTATGCTTGCTCACGCTTCGACCGCGGCCCAGAGTATTCAGGGCGAGGTGGTTCGCGCTGGGCCGGTTCGGATGGTCGAATCGACCGCCCCCTTCGCCCAGCATGAAATCCCTGAGCGATCGCAGTTGGTGGACCTCCGGGTAGAAGCCATCGGCGGTTCTCCCGTAAGCGGCGGCCTTCGGCTTAGCATCTACGCAACCGTCAACGAACCATTCCGCTACCTGCGCTGCGGCGATCACCTCCAACTCACCGCCCCGATCCACGCGCCCGAGCGCTACCACGATCCCGGTGTCTGGGATTCGACGGCATATCTGCTTGGTCAAGGCAGCGGCGCGCGGGCCAGCGCGAAGGCTGCTGCTGTCTCAATAGAAGCTGGGCCGACCCAAGCCTCCTTCGCTTGCCGATTAAAGGCTGCTCAACAGGCGGCTGGCGAACGAATCATGGACCTTGTCGCTCCCGTCATTATTGGCGGCGCTATCGAGCCG
>DASXNP010000306.1:0-2797 GCA_036494985.1 Binataceae bacterium (SeqCode) | reverse complement strand
ACGCGCTCTACCAACTGAGCTACACCCGCCCCAGCGTAACGACTCTGATCGTTTATTCGCCCGATCGTATCATGTCAAATTGCAGCGCGATGCTGAACCGTGCTCGGCGCGGATTTCTTGCCGCGAAACGCTTGGGCGGCGCGCCGGTAGTAATCAATCCCCGAAACGATGCTGAATCCCATCGAGATCCAGAGGATAAACATTCCAGCCGCAAAGAAATCTAGGTGGAAATAAGTGTAATGGATCAGCAGGCCGTGAATCGCGATCGATTGCAGCGCCATCTTATACTTGCCGAGTTCCTCAGCCGCAATCACGATGCCCTCTGAGGCAGCGACCGCGCGCAGGCCAGTGACGGCGATCTCGCGAGCGACCAACACCGCGACTATCCAGGCCGGGACGCGCGGGGTGCGCGCGATACCCGTAAGCACGATCAGGGTGGAGGTAACGATCAGCTTGTCGGCCAACGGATCGAGGAACTTGCCCAGGGTAGTACCCGAGTTATAGCTTCGTGCCAGGTAGCCGTCGAAGAAGTCACTGATCGTTGCAAGAAAAAAAACGCCCGCGGCCAGAGCCGACGGAAGCGGTCCGATGAAGGTAGCGAGGTAGATCAGGACCGGCGTCATCCCGATTCTAAAAAGCGTCAGAAGATTGGGTGCCGTCAGATCGACCATCGAAACGCGCGATTCGCTTCAAGAACCGCTCTTTTAAAGGATAGCAAATCGCTGAAGTCGAGCAATGCAAGGAGATAATCGGTCGCTGCGGGACCACACGAACGGACTGAAGCTGTGATAAGCGTCAACTATGGAGACGCGCGCAATCGGAAGGGCGGATCCGTTTGACAGCGATTTTCTCGTTCTAGGCGGCGGAATCGCGGGGCTGACCTTCGCGTTGCGAGCCTCGGAGATGGGCTCGGTCGCAATCCTTACAAAGGCCGACAGTTCCGAGGCTAACACCGCCTACGCACAAGGTGGAATCGCCAGTGTATGGAGCGTTGACGACTCCTTCGAGTCGCACGTCGAGGACACCCTGCGCGCGGGAGCCGGCCTATGTAACCGCAAGGCGGTCGAGACTATCGTACACGATGGCCCGGAGGCGGTTCGCGAGCTAATCCGTCTGGGCACCCGATTTACCAAAGTACCTGAAGGGCATGAGGACGAATATGACCTCGGCAAGGAGGGCGGGCATAGTCATCGCCGCGTTCTGCACGCGCAGGATCTGACGGGGCAGGAGATCATGCGGTCGCTCGGCGCGGCCGCGCACGCGCGAAGCAACATCAGGTTTTTGGAGAATCATGTAGCGATTGATCTGCTGATCGAAAGTCACTCGGGCGGGAATGCGGTGTGTTGGGGGGCTTACGCGCTCGATCGTAAGAGCCTGGCCATCCGGAAGTTTTCGGCCCGCGCCACAATGCTTGCGACGGGCGGAGCTGGGAAGGTCTATCTGTATACGACCAATCCCGATATCGCCTCAGGGGACGGCGTCGCGCTCGCATACCGCGCTGGCGCCCCGATCGCCAATATGGAGTTCTACCAGTTCCATCCCACCTGTTTGTATCATCCGGCGGCGAAATCGTTTCTGATTTCCGAAGCCCTCAGAGGCGAGGGCGCGATTTTGAAAATCCCCGGTGGCGAGCCGTTCATGAAGCGCTATCATCCGGACGCTGAATTGGCTCCGCGCGATGTGGTGGCTCGGGCGATCGATAGCGAGATGAAGCGGCACGGGCTGGACTTCGTGCATCTTGACCTGAGTCATCGCAAGGCGGCCTTTATCACAGAGCGGTTTCCGAACATCACGAAACGATGCTTGAGCTTTGGAATTGACATTACCAAGCAGCCGATTCCGGTGGTTCCGGCGGCGCATTACATGTGCGGGGGCGTGATCACAGATTTGGCGGGAAAGACCAAAATCGGTCGGCTCTACGCGGCGGGTGAAGTGGCCATGACCGGACTGCACGGGGCCAATCGGCTCGCGTCGAACTCGCTGTTGGAAGCGGCCGTGATGGGCCGGCGGGCTTCGATTTCAGTTACAAGCATCGCCGCCGAAGATCGGGGGAGCGGACCGCCGGAGTTCGCCGAATGGAACCCCGGACGGGCTATCCGCACCGACGAACGGGTCCTGATTACGCAGAGTTGGGACGAAATCCGGCGCCTCATGTGGAACTATGTCGGAATCGTGCGCAGCGATGCGAGGCTTGAGCGTGCGATGCGCCGGATCGAGCTGCTCAAGCAGGAGATCCACAACTACTACTGGGATTACCTGCTGGACTCGGACCTGATCGAGCTGCGCAACCTCGTAACCGTAGCCGAGCTGATAGTTCGTTCAGCGCTAAACCGCAGAGAATCGCGCGGTTTGCACTACAACCTCGATCACCCGCAAACCGACGATAAGGCTGCGCTGGGCGACACGATCATCCAAAAGTAGCTCGGTCAACCGAGACCCGGGCTACTCTTCCAGATCCGAGCTCGTCGACGAAGGAGCCGCGGCCGACTTGCCCGCCGGCAGCGAGAAACTCAAAGCATCGTCCTTGACATCGACCACGGCTTCGCCGCCTTTGGACAATTGCCCGAACAACAACTCATCGGCGAGGACCTTGGCGATCTCGGTCTCGATGAGCCGTGCCAGCGGACGCGCGCCAAACCGTGGATCGTACCCGCGGGTCGCAAGCCACTTGCGAGCTTCCGGCGTAACCGTAAGTTTGACCTTTTGCCGCTCGATGCGCTCCTGCAGTTCGACCAGAAACTTATCGACGATGTGTTCCATGACCGCGGGGGTAAGCGCTGCAAACTCAATCGTCGCG
>DASXNP010000305.1:0-6523 GCA_036494985.1 Binataceae bacterium (SeqCode) | reverse complement strand
CGGCGCGCTCCGCCGCGCGCGAGATGTTTCCCCCCGTAAGGCGCAGCGCGCGGATGAAATAGTCGCGCTCCCAATCACCGACGAATCGGTCTTTGGCCTCGCGAAATTTCGGCAGCTCGCCATTCACCTCCACCTGACTTGCGGCGGACGACACTGCGATCGAATTAACCCGCGCCGAGTCATGGGCGCGTGTCTTATCGGCCTCGAGTCCGCCGTTTTCATCCGATCCGCTGAAGAGATCGGCCGCCGTTATTTCCGCGCCCGATGAAAGGATCACCGCCTGTTCGATCGCCGCTTTGAGCGATCGCACATTGCCCTTCCAGGCGTGTTCGAGACACCGGCGCATCGCGTCGGGAGAGAGCTGTTTGAGCGGAGTCGAATAGCGCTGACAGTCGTCCTTCAAAAAGTATTGCACCATCAGCGGAACATCCTCGCGGCGCTCGCGTACGGGCGGAATCCGCACTTCAACCACTTTTATTCGGTAGTAGAGATCCTCGCGAAAGCGTCCCTGTTTAACCATCGCTTCGAGGTCCTGGTTGGTCGCTGCGATTATTCGCACATCGGCGCGCAGCGATGCGTTGCCGCCGACTCGCTCGTACTGCTTCTCCTGCAGCACGCGCAGCAGCTTGGCTTGCGTCTCCAATCCCATGTCGCCGATTTCATCCAGAAACAGTGTGCCGCCCTCCGCCGCTTCGAATTTTCCCTCGCGTCGCGCGACCGCGCCGGTGAAGGCGCCCTTCTCATGGCCAAACAGCTCGCTCTCGACCAGTTCACGCGAAAAAGCCGCGCAGTTCACGGCCACGAACGAACGATTGGCGCGCGGACTGCGAAAATGGATTGCGCGGGCCACCAGTTCCTTGCCCGTGCCGGATTCGCCGCGGACCAGCACTGTCACATCGGTGGGAGCGACTTTCTCGATCGTTTCGAACACGCGCATCATAGCGCGCGACTTGCCGATCATGTTCTCGAAGCGCCCGGTCTCCAGGCGCACTTGTTCGAGCAATTGGCGATGCTCGCGGCGAAGCAGCCGGGTCTCCATCACCTTGCGTACTTTCAGACGCAGCTCGTCATTGTCGAAGGGCTTCGGCAGATAATCTTCGGCTCCGGCCTTCATCGCCTCGACCGCGATTCGCTGCGTGCCGAAGGCGGTGATCATCAAGACCGCACAATCTGGATCGAGCGCGCGGACTTGGCGCATCAGGTCGAGGCCGCTCATCCCCTTCATGCTGAGGTCGGTGATGATGACGTGAAAGAATCCGGCATTGAATTTTTCGAGTGCTTCTTCGCCCGACTCCGCGGTGTCGACTTCGTAACCCTCTTTGCTGAAAAGGCCGCGCAGCGCGATCAGAATTCCGCGCTCGTCGTCAACGATTAAAAGGCGTCCTTTCATGGCTTGCTCGCGTTCAGATGAGGAGTGCTGAGGCTCGAAGACAGGTCAGATGTTTCATGTGGACTGCGCGAACCTGGCTGCTGCGCGCCGTCGGGCGCCGGGTCGCCGCGGTCTGGTCCATGGCGAAGAGAATTCGGATCGGCTTCGAGGATGCTGCGGGGCGCGTCCGCGGTAGCTGGCCGGTCGAACCCAGCTTCGCCGGTGTGGGTCGCCGAAGCGGACTGTCCGCTTGCGGCTAAGGTCCGTCCACCCTCGACGTAGTCGCCCAGGTAGCCAAGCGCCGAATCGGTTGAATCTCCTATCGGCAGAACGATTTCAAACTCCGTCCCGGCGCCTGATTGACTGTGGGCCTGGACCGTTCCGCGATGCGCCTCGATGATCTTCTTCGCCACCGCCATCCCGAGTCCGGTGCCGTTTTGTTTGGAGGTGAAGAAGGGATTGAAGATCTTCGAGAGCTTGTCTTGGTCGATGCCGCATCCATTGTCACGGATGCGAACCGCTGCGAAACCGCTGCGCTTCTGAATCGACACTTCGATGCGGCGCTCGGTTTGGTTGGCCTCCATCGCATCGATCGCGTTGTCGACGACGTTGGAGAAAACCTGGCGGAGCTTGTCGGCATCGGCGCGAATCACCGGACCGCCGAGATAGTTGCGCGAAATCGCGACCTTGTTGGTCTCGAGCTTGTTGCGCATTTGGGTGAGCGACGAATCGATTACCGCGGCGAGGTTGACGTTCTCAAAGTGGTAGTCCTCCTCTTTGGCGTACTTGAGGAGATGAGAGACGCTGCGCTCGACCCGGGCGAGCTCGTCCAGCGCCACTTTGGCGTACTCGACGTTTTCACCGGAGGTGGGATCCTCGCCCATCTGCTGAACGAGGCTCTTGGCGGCGGCGATTGGATTGCGGATTTCGTGGGCAAAGGTCGCCGTTAGCTCATCGAGCGAATTTTGTTTCTCGCTGTGCAGGGCTTCTTTCTCGTGGAGGACTTCGCGCTGGACCTCGCGGGCGACTGCCGGGTCGAAGACTCTCTGCCTAATCCAGTCCCATCCGAAGACGGCGGCGTAGTGGCTCACCAGGCCGAACCCCCAGCCGAAGGCCGGCCAGAGAAACCATGGGTAGCTGAACGACGTGACCAGATTGAGAATGAAGAGGAAGCCGATGACGATGCCATACCACATCAGGTGAATATAGAAGCCGGCTTCGCGTGAGGCCTGCTGGCGGGCGCGGCGATAGGTCTCACGCTCGTCGTCAGTCTTGAACGCAGGCTCCTCCCTTTGGGTGGGCGAGGAAGATGCTTGACACGGGGGGACGACCCCGGCTTTGCGCTCGAACTTGGCAGCAAAGCGTTCGGCCTTGTCGGCATAGCGGGCGTAACGGTCATAGTGGCGGGCCTTGTGACGGAGCCGACGTTCCATCCTCTGGAACTTGAGGTCGAGCTTGCGCGCCACATGCGTGGCGAAATCGGCATGGCCGCTGCCGGCTTCACCGTCAGATTTTCTTCGGCACATGCGATCCTCCAGGCCGCGATAGCGTTGTCTTTGAATGATTGCGATCGCGATTACGATCGCGATGAACAGGCCAAACATCTTAAACCGTTCCTCTTGCTCAGCCTTGGATAGGCAACCCTTGGGTTGTGCATCGCTCCTGACGGTGAATTATACAGCGGAAGCATCGAAGTGCGATTGCGATACCAAACCCCGGGAGAATGGTTAGAGCAAGCTTGATGCCGATGGAGGATGGGGAGAAAGTCGAGGAAAATCGAGGGTTTCTAAGGGAACCAAGCTCAAGAGGCGCAAGCCGCAGTCGAGCGGCTGCATTGGTCGGACTGCGCCACCCTATCAAAAGACCGTTCCTTAGCTAAAAAGAAAAAGCCGCAACAACCTCTCGCTTACCGGCGCAGGACTCCGCCTGAGGGGTTATGCGAGCAACCGACCAGCGCCGGGGCTAGGGAGTCGAGGGGTTGCGAATCACGACGATTTGACCGGTGGCCGGGTCGCAGAGGTATGCGCTCCCGGAATCGTCGGCGGCGACACAATGCGCGCCTTTGGGGATTGGCACGGAGCGCACTACAGTCGGGGCGCCGCTGGCGGCGATGTCCACGATAGCAAGTGAGCCACCGCGCGCGCTCGGCAGGTAAACCTGACGCTGCGTGGGACTGTAGGCGATAATGTCAACGCCGGGGCCGCCCGAGACTTCGCCGAGAAGTTTGCCGGTGGTCGAATCGAGAACTGCAAGACGACCCTCCGCGCACCCCACGAAAAGAAAGCCGCGCACCGGGTCAAGCGCGAGGCCGCGCGAACCGGCGCATCCGTTGCCGAAGCGGGCAACGATCTGACGCGAATCGAGCGCGATGGCTATGGTCTGATGCGACCAGAGGTTGGTGTAGGCGCGGTCGTGGGAGTCGTCGATGACGAGCGACTCCGGACCGCCGGGTATCGCCAGTGGAATAGACCTTGCGCTCTGCGCTGTAGAGTCGGTGATCAGCGGGAAGATCTCGATGCGCTCGCGTTCGGGTTCGGTGACCCAGGCTGCGGCGGTGGATTCGACAAACCGAACGTAATCGGGGCCGCCGCCGAGCGGGAGTGTCCGGAGGATGGTCTTAGATTTCGGATCGACGAAGCAGAGCCTTCGGGAGGTGCGATCGGTGGCCAGCAGCTTGTCGCCGGCGGCATCGGCAGAGGTAACGCCGTCGGCGTGGCCCCTGCTGTAATCCTGAACGACGCTGAAGCCGTTGATCGTTGCGAACGACAGGTTGCCTGGGTCGATCAGCACGAGCTGGCCTCTTTGCGCGGCAGGTACGACGACGCGGTGGAGAACCGGGTCGAAGACCAGATCATCGAAGCCGACGCCATTTTTGCCGCCCGGAACTGCGATGTGAGTGATTTCGGCAGCTCCGCCACTGCCGGCAACAATCAAAAACAGCGTGGCCATCGCAGCGCCGAGGACTCTGAGCGTCGCAGACATCTTAAGCGTGACTAGCACGGGCGCGTGCGGGCGGGTAGCGGTCGCCAGTGCGAACTCACAACCCCGATGAGAGTCGCAGTTGAGTCCAGGGTTGGGAAACCCCACCTGGCCGCAAAGTGAACGTGGTTCAGTCAGGGCCGAAAATCCTTGCGGATCGCTGGCCGCTTAGTCATGTTAAAATGGAGCGTAGCTGCCGGTTCACGAGACGGACGCGGAGCCAGGCAGTTTCGATTAAGGGCGGTCGGTCAATGTCAATGATTGTTCCTCGGATGTCCGGCAATTGGAGGATGTAAATGGATTTCAACTACAACGCCGAAGACGAAGCGTTCCGCAAAGAGCTGCGGACCTGGCTTGAGGCCAACGCGCCCAAGCACAAGTCGGGCGCGGACGACGAGGGCGGCTTCATGGCCGACGAGTCCGATGACGACTGGAAGAAGCGGCTGGCGTGGCACAAGAAGGCGAACTCGGCCAGATGGGTTGGGATAAGCTGGCCCGCCGAATACGGCGGACGCGGCGCGACCTTGATGCAGAACATCATCTACAACGAGGAGATGGCGCGCGCGCACGCTCCGCAACTGGTCAACGGGCTCGGAATCATGCTCGCAGGTCCAACCATCATGCACTGGGGGACCGAAGAACAGAAGCAACGATACGTCCCGAAGATCCTGTCGGCCGACGAAATCTGGTGCCAAGGATATTCCGAGCCCAACGCGGGATCCGACGTAGCGTCGCTGCAAACGCGGGCGATCGAGGAAGGCGACTACTTCATCGTCAACGGACAAAAGGTATGGACCTCGGATGCGCATCACGCGGACTGGTGCTTTCTACTGGTGCGTACCGATCCGAGCGCGCCAAAGCACAAGGGAATCAGCTACCTGCTGGTAGACATGAAGAGTCCCGGCATCACGGTGAAGCCGTTGGTGCAGATCACGGGGGCGTCGAATTTCAACGAGGTGTTCTTCGAGGACGTAAAGGTTCCAAAAAAGAACCTGCTGGGCGAAAAAAACCACGGGTGGCAGGTGGCAATTACGACCCTGATGTTCGAGCGATCTGGAATCGGCGGCGGGCGCGATATGACGGGTTCGGTGCGGCAGCTCGCGGCGCTGGCGAAACAAGTGCGCCGCAACGGCCGCGCGGCGTGGGACGATTCGAGCGTGCGCCAAAAAGTCAGCCAATTTTACGGCGAAGCGCAGGCGATCAAATACACCGGCCTGCGCCAGATCACCCGACGGCTAAAGGGACTGCCGCCAGGGCCCGAGGGTTCGGTGATGAAGCTCGCGGTCAGCGAGTTAAACTACCGGATCAACAGCTACGCGATGGAGCTGCTGGGGCCGTATAGTCAGCTGGAGTGGAAGGCCGCGCATTCGGTCGATCGCGGACTTTGGTCGTACCGGCATCTCGCATCGCGGGCACTGACAATCGCCGGCGGGACGAGCGAGATCCAACATAACATCATTGGGGAGAGGGTGCTGGGGCTGCCCAAGGGAAACTAGCTAGAGTCGGAACTACTGTCCTGGGGGCGGCCGTCGAACGGCCGCCCTTTTTTCGATTGAGACGCGAGAGGAGCCGACGATGGAAGGCAAGCTCGTCAGATTGCGGCCTTATGAGAAGCGCGACATCGACGATTTGATGAAATGGGTGAACGACGAAGAAGTAACCCGTTACCTGGGATCGCTCATGACGCCGCCGCTCTCGCGAAGTAACGAGGAAGCGTTTCTCGAGATGGCGATGACCCGCTCGGAGACTCATAAGGTGTTCGCGATCGAGACGATGGCTGGTGAATTAGCCGGTGGCATCGATCTGCGTGTACTGGAGCAAATCGACCGGAAGGCGGAAGTGGGAATTGTGATCGGGGTTAGGGATTTCTGGGGGCGGGGATACGGGACGGAGGCGATGAGGCTGATGCTGCGATTCGCCTTCGGCCGGCTCAATCTAAATCGCGTATCGCTACGGGTTTTCGATTATAACCCGCGCGCGATCAAGTCATACGAGAAATGCGGATTTAAGCGGGAGGGGTTACTCAGGCAAGACCGATACTACGACGCGAAGTATCACGACACGATCGTGATGGGGATACTGCGCGAGGAGTTCGAACCGCAAGCGGCTCAGTGAACTGGATGAATCCGAGGTGGGTGAAGGCGATCGGTGCGTTTGCGGTTACGATGATAGGTA
>DASXNP010000304.1:0-2911 GCA_036494985.1 Binataceae bacterium (SeqCode) | reverse complement strand
TCTTGGCGCCGCGCTCATGCTCGTGCAGGCCGCCTTGCCGGCGATGAAGCGAAATCACTTCGGCCGTATCGTCCTGATGTCGTCGCGCGGCGCGCTCGGGTTGGAGACGCGCTCGGCCTATTCGGCGACCAAGGCCGCGATCCGATCAAGTATGTCGCTCCCGCAATTAAGTTGATGATAGGGAAGGAGGTCGTGGAGGCAAAAGCACCGGCCACCGGAATAAGTCCGCCCGCACCCAGAAGCGCGAGGGCCCCAGGCGCGCCCGAAAAAATCTCCGCATTTACAATCCGCCCGTCGGAAGAACCAAACTTGGTTCCGATACCGGAAATTGTGTAAGAAAAAGTGGAGGTATATAACCAGCCAACATCAGGTACGTTCCAACTCGCGGCAAGGTCTGGATTGTCCATCCCATTGATCGAGACGATAATTGCAGCGTTCCCAGATGAAGCGCCCGTCGCAAGAGCGAAGGCGAGCCAAAACAGCCCTGTGTTAAGACCAGGAAGTTTGGTCATCATTGCCAAGCCCTCTCCACTTGCCGTCGAGCGACGTGCCTAGGTTGTCGGCGCCCATGCGCTCGACGATCTACTGCCAGCAAAATTCGTCGGCGACTGGTGCTTGGCTGAGCATATCGCCGACCATCTGACATTCTATCGTCGTGGTCGCTGCGCGAATCCCGACCAAGACGAGTGGCTGACAATCAGGCCCGATAGCTTCGACGCGCATGAGATGCATTGCAAGGTGCTGATCGCTCGCGCGAACAAACGCGGCGACTATCTCGCAAAGTTCCGGTGCGACGACAATCTGATTCAGAACTATTGGTTTTCGCTGTTCAATGATCGCCTCTACATATCCGAGACCGACCAAGAGCCATGATCAGCCCTTCTGGACGGCGCCTTGGCTGTCTCCGTTTGCCGTCTCTGGGAACTGTTCCTGTTTTCCATTCTCGCGCGCCTCGCGCGTCGGCTCGTAGCGGTGCGTCGACGTGCGATCTTCGTGGTGCCCGAAGGCGAGCGTCCACAGCCACGGACTCCCGACTGGCGCGGCGGTGGTCCTTCATGATGCGCGGGCGACCACGGCGGTATGTGCATCGTATTCAGGGGTTAATCGATCTAGTACTTGCAAACTCCACCAGATGAAGTAAGCGCCGAATACAAGTCCGATCGCCACTTTGAGAAGCTGAATAATCAGTTCTGTTCGAGTCATGTTTGCACTATGTGCTGCTGGTGCTCGTCATTCTCGTGTTCGGCGGGCCGTTCGAGAAAGCAATCGACCGGCCCATCAATGGCGGCAAACTCGTAGAGCTTCATCGCGATTGGGCGGTCATCGAGCTTCCAGTGAATAGATCGCAGCGCATCTTTTACCGTCGGGACCTTGCCGCGGGGAAAGTCACCCTGCCGTGGATCGAGCATAACGATCGTTCGATTCCTTGACGCAAACATAGCCTCCCGTCGGCACCTGGTCGGCGGGCTACGCCTACAAATCGACACTTGGGCGATTAGCGGGCCGTGATGACGCTAGAGCGCCGGTCATAGGTGTCCATCCCCCAACCATAGATGTCCTCCCTCCGGCCAACCCGGTATGAGCTTGGCAACGCCGAGGGCAAAGGGGTCCGCCATAGATGACCCACGGGGGGTCAGGACCCCCGGTCATGAATGGGCCACGGTTCGCCTCAGCCGATGAGCGCCGTCAAATGCCCACCGCAGCTCGAGCATCTCGACAGCCGCAGACCAGCCGAAATTTCCCGTCTTTTTCGCGAGAAACGGCGAGCGAAACCGCGTCTGGTTTAAAATCGGGCCGATCGGAGCCGATTTTATCCAGGAGGTCGGTCGCATTGTTCGTCCCAGAAGGCGAGAATCGGGAAAGCGCAAAAATCAAGGACCCCCCCCTCATTTTTGGGCAGGGGGTCGGTCACCTATGGATTTTCGTCGGAAGGGGGGGTCGTTACGCGTAATGCCGATCATGCGCTCGCCTTCCTCTATCACTCTAAGCGCGCCACTTGGTGATGGTCAGCAGCGCTCGCTCGCAATTGCCGCACTCGAAGACAAGACCGTCCACAAGGCGGCATCAGCATAGGAGATTACCATGAATAAACTGACGGCCCCCCGGCCACTCCTCGTGGACTCACCCTCTGACTCTGGCTTCGCGATCACCTCCTGGGGCGAACAGGCCCGCCCGCGGCTTCGCGCCGCTGAGACCGAGGGGCGGCTGGCGGTGCTGGTTTATGGTGCCCCGGCACGGTTCGGACCGCCGCGCCACCTGCATCGTCAGGACGATGAGATCCTCCTGATCGAGCAAGGTGCCATCGCCCTGTGGACACCGCACGAATGCGGCACGGCCAGGCCAGGCGACGTGGTGATGCTACCCAAGGGTGTGCCCCACACCTGGCGCGCCTACGGCGACGATCCGGTTCGGTTCCAGGTGACCGTGACACCCGGAGAATTCGAGACTTTCTTCGAGCGCATCGTTGAACGGAACCTGACCCTTGCGGACCAGGCTGAGCTCGTCGAGGTCGCGTCTGCCGCCGGAATGGACTTAATCGGCCCGCCGTTGAGCGATGAAGAGGTTGCGGCGATCCTCGGCGGTGAGCGTGTCTGAAGCCGCCGTCGGCGCGCGGTGCTGTGATGATCCAGCCACACCACCAGGTCCCGATACTTTATCCGAACAGCCTTTCCCCGATTTGATCGATGGCGTGCCGAACCCAGCTTGCCGTCTGTTTGAGGCGTTTAACCTCAGCAGCAGGTGCCCAGTTTAACGCCAGAAATCCTGCCTCTCCACCGAATTTTAGCATGAGGCATTCGAGTGCTTTGTATATGTCAAACCAGTCCGGTGGTTTCCCAAAATAGACCAGTGCATCGTCTAGCAGGTCATCACTCTCTGCGAGTCTCACCCAGTCCTGCACTTCACTAGGTTT
>DASXNP010000303.1:0-2153 GCA_036494985.1 Binataceae bacterium (SeqCode) | reverse complement strand
TCGCGAAAACCGGATCATGGCGCAGGGACGCGGCTCCGCCGCCAACAGTGCAGTTTGCTACGCACTCGGTATCACGGCGGTTGACGCCGTCAAAATGGAATTGCTGTTCGAGCGTTTCCTTTCCGAAGAACGCGGCGAATGGCCCGATATCGACATCGATCTTCCCAGCGGCGATCAACGCGAAAAGGTAATCCAGTACGTCTATCGCCGCTATGGTGAGCGCGGTTCTGCGATGACCGCCAACGTGATCACCTACCGCACCCGCAGCGCGGTGCGCGAAGTCGGCAAGGCACTCGGCTTCTCTCTCGACCAGGTCGACCGCCTTGCAAAACTCAATCGCACCTATGAATTCCGCGATCAGCATGACGACGTGGCTGCGCTGATGCGCAGTGGCGGGGTTGATGCCGATGCCCCTCGAATCAAGATGTTGATCTCGCTCGTGCGCCAGATTCAAAGCATCCCGCGCCACCTCGGGCAGCACAGCGGCGGGATGGTAATCGCCGCCGGAGCGCTCGACGAAATCGTGCCGCTGGAGCCCGCCGCGATGCCGGGTCGGGTCGTCGTCCAATGGGACAAGGAAGACTGCGCCGACCTGGGGATCATCAAGGTAGATCTGCTGGGGCTCGGCATGCTTGCCGTACTCGAAGAAGCGATTCCGCTGATTCGTGATCATGAAGGGGTCGCGATCGATCTCGCGCATCTTCCACCCAACGATCCTGAGGTCTACACAATGTTAAGGAAAGCCGACACGATCGGCGTTTTCCAGATTGAGAGCCGCGCGCAGATGGCAACCCTCCCGCGGATGAAGCCGACCACTTTCTATGATCTCGTGGTCGAAGTCGCGATTATACGCCCCGGCCCAGTTGTCGGTCAGATGGTCCATCCCTACCTCGACCGCCGCAACGGCCGCGCGCCGGTTATTTATCCGCACCCCGCCCTTGAGCCCATCCTGCGCCGCACGCTTGGCGTGCCGCTGTTTCAGGAGCAGTTGCTCAGAATTGCAATGACCGCAGCAGGGTTCAGCGCCGGCGAGGCTGAGGAATTGCGGCGCGCGATGGGCTTCAAGCGCTCACTGCAGCGGATGGAAAAGATCCAGCAGCGGCTGCGCGAAGGAATGACCCGCAACAAAATTACCGGCAAGACGCAAGACGCGATCATTTTAGGCATCACGTCGTTCGCGCTCTACGGTTTTCCCGAGTCACACGCAGCAAGCTTCGCCCTAATAGCGTATGCGTCCGCGTATTTAAAGTGCCATCACGGTGCAGCGTTTTTCGGCGCGATGCTAAACTGCTATCCGCTCGGATTTTACTCTCCCGCCACGCTCGTCAAGGATGCGCAGCGCCGCGGCGTCGTAGTGATGCCGATCGACGTTATGAAGTCGTGCTGGAAGTGCACGATCGAGGATGGATCGCTGCGGCTTGGCCTGAAATATATCAGCGGACTTCGTGAAGCGACCGCGGCTCGTATCGAAAGCGCTCGCGACATTCGCCCTTTCTCCTCGATCGCCGACTTTGCTGCGCGCGTGTCGCCCGACAAGCGGGAACTCGAGACCCTCGCCCATGCCGGAGCGTTTGCGGCGTTTGGGACCAATCGTCGCGATGCATTGTGGCAGGCCGCGGCAATCGAGCGCGCTCCGGATAGCCTGTTTAAGGGACTCGAACCTCGAAAGTCCGAATCTTTGTTGCCCGCGATGCTTCCGCTTGAAAAAACTTGGGCCGACTATCTATCGACGGGTCTCACCGCCGGACCGCATCTGATCGCTCATGTGCGCGACAAGCTCAAGGCGCGCGGCATCTTAAGCGCCGCGGAAATCGCGGGCGCTACGCACGGAACCGTCGTGAAGACTGCGGGGCTAGTGATCGTCAGACAGCGCCCCGGTACCGCCAAAGGATTCTTCTTTCTGACGCTCGAAGATGAGACCGGAATCACCAATGCGATCGCGACGCCCGACCTATTCCAGCGCTATCGCGGGTTGCTCCAGCGCGCGGCGGTGGTGATGGTAGAAGGAACGTTACAAAAAGTGGATGGGGTGACGAATATCAAAGCTCGCCATTTCGTCGAATTGCATGTCGGCGAACATCTGCCCCGCTCGCACGATTTCCGCTGAACCTCACGCCTTCTTCAAGCCGCTCCCAGCCGCTTTTTACCGCTCG
>DASXNP010000302.1:0-4348 GCA_036494985.1 Binataceae bacterium (SeqCode) | reverse complement strand
TCGTGGAAGTACGGCTGGGTAACAAGGAGATTGCGCAAGCCCTGGGTGCGGAAGCCGCCGATATCGTGCGGCTGCTTCGTGACCAGAAATCGTCCGAGACCGCTCATGTCAGTCTGGATCGCGAGCTTATCGATCTGAAGCGAAGAGCCACCCTCAGCTAGAACAGTCAACGCTTTGTGGGCGAGCGGAACGAAGTCGGATTTGTGCGCCGACACGCCGATATTGTGAAACTTGAAGTCGGTGAACAGCGGCTGCGTCGGATTCCAGCCGTGGCAAGACATGCAGCGGCCTTGGCCATTGAATATTGACCATCCGCGCTTGGCCGATTCGCTGATCGCGCTCTGGTCCCCGGCCATAAACCGATCAAAAGGTGTGTCGAACACGACCTGCGTGCGCTCGTATGACGCGATCGCGCGCGTGATGTCGTCGAAGGTAATGTCGCGCCCGAATACCTGCTGAAATTTGTCGCGGTACTCGGTCGCCTGGAGCTTTGCAACGAGCTCGCCGGGACTCTTTATGCCCATCTCGATCGGATTGAGGATCGGCTGCTCGGCCTGTGCTTCGAGCGTCGGAGCACGGCCATCCCAGAACTGAGTCACATTGAAGAGTGCGTTGAGTACCGTCGGCGCATTGCGCTGTCCGAATTGATGATGAATCCCGTCGGAGGTCGGCTGCTGATCGGTGAAGCCTTTCTCGGGGGCATGGCAACTGTCGCATGACTGCGTATTGTCCTCGGAAAGGCTTATCGAAGAAGAGCAGCTTGCCGAGCGAGATCTTCGCCGGGGTCTCGGGATTGTCGGCGGGAAGCACCCACGAATACAGATCGGACGGGAACCCAGTCTGCGTCTGCGGTTTTGGCTGGGCGAACTCGTTGGTTTGGTCCGCGTCCGTGACGATCGGGGCCGTCGTCGCTGCGGCCAATAAAATCAGCGCGACGGAGGCAGATCGACTGTGTTGAAGCCGATTCATGATTGAACTGGTGCGCCAGCCCGGGTTTTGCCAGATGATCGGTTAGGGTGATTCTTTAACGGCCTCAAGCAAACAGTCAACTGGGGAGCAGGACCGATAGACTACAAATTTGCGCAAGCGCTCGCTCCGTCAACTGGGATTCAATTCGCCCTCTGATTTTCAGTACAACTCGTCCAGTTGGTCCAACCGGCTCTGCCTGGGTGGGTTTGGCAGGGCCTTGCCCCCGTTGTTTTCAGAGGCACTGAAAGAGCACGCTCTTCCGTGGCGCCGGCACGCAATACCCGTAAATGCCGCTTCTCGGACCGATTGGTGCGCACTTCCATCTCCCCGTGCTAGCCTCCCTAAATCAAGCTCGGTATCTCGGCCGGCGACCGCAGCGAAGCGACTGCCTTTTGCCGGGCGCTCATAAGAGATTTCTAGACGCCCAAACTACACACTCCCCCTCCTCGATCGACGCCGTTTTCGTCCCCGCCAGGACGCCCGGGGTTAGGCACCTGCTTTCAGGTGAGCTCTGTGGAACCAGACTTTCGAGATCCTCGGCCAGCCGGCATCGTGAACTTCGGGCCGGCTTTTACTGCTCGTACTCGAATGAGCGGTTATACTTCCGCCGCCCGACTTAAGAGCATTCGGCGTCGAACTAATGTCTCTACCTCATAACGGAGCTTTTTCGAGACGGTCGCGATTCTGGCCGCAGGCTGGGCTTTTGCGATCTTTACTTCTAAGACGTCCGATCGCTCGCTTGGCACAGCCGGAGCTTTTTCCGGTTGCGATCCGATGATTAGATCCGGGTCATGAGCTCTAGTACGTGGCCATTGGGATCCTTGAAATAGACGCCGCGACCGCCACGCCGAGCGTTAATCTGCAAATCCTCTTGTGAGAATGGGCCGCTCCCATACGGAATACCGGCCTCTTTTATTCGATTGAAGATCGCGTCGAACTCCGGGTCGGTCACGTGGAAGGCGTAGTGGTGCATCTCGAAGTGGTCCCAGTTGTCGAAATCGAAGGTGAGCGCCTCGTTGACACGGACCGGTGCAAAATGGCCCATCGCGCCCTCGTACCTTAACCCGAACATGTGGGCGAAAAATCTCGCCGACGCCTCCTTGTCGTGGGCCGGGACGATTGTGTGGTTGAGTGTGATAGCCATAACAACTGACCTCCGTCTACAAGCTGAAAGTTATCACTCAAACAGGCGGTCGCCGCGGTGCAGCCGAGTTGCGATGTTCCAGGTCTGCTCCTGCGCGCGGACCGTCGGTGAATGCGCCGCCAGGTAGCGCGCCGTGGCGATCAGGACGTTGGCGCCGCCCGCAGCGGCGCCTAGATACGAATGCAGCCGCGCCGCCGCCTCAAAATTCTGGATGGTGTGGAAGTCGCGATCCTCGCGCAGCAAAGCGCGCCCGAGTGCCGCTACCATCGAGTGCTCGTCGCCGCCCGCGGCGAGATATCCGGCGACTAGCGCGCCCGCCTGATCCACCTGCTGCTGACGGTCAAGCAAAGCGGGCAGCGACTCAAGCAGCGCGTGCGCCTCGGGTCTCGTCGCTCCCTCAGCGGTCGGCACGTTTGCAGCCGGAACGTTGAGGAAGCGGTTCAAATATACGCTCATCGCCGCGTCGAATGCGCCGCGCAGGAGCTCCGCAGACGGCGCGCGCCGAATCGCCTGGTGCACGGCGTTCGCGAACGTGAAGCTGTGATGCGCCGTGTCCCAATCTCCAAACTCGTTGCTGATGTGAAAGCGCACGAGCCGAAGCGCCGCCGCGTAGGCGACCGCGCAGCTCAGTTCCGACGCCGTCGCACCATCGCGAAGGGCCGACAGCATAGCATCCACGATCGTCTGCGGATCGTCGCCGAGAATCGATGCCGCAAGCTTCTCGCGTCCGCTCCAGGCACGCGACGGTCGATCCTGGCCGGCCTTGAGCACCGTAGGAAGCGACTCGAATGCGCGCTCGCAAATCGCGATCAGATCGATCGGATTGCGCCATTCGTTGGACTCTTCCATCCGCTCACCCCTTGCATAACTGCGCGCAAGGCTCGCCAGCACGGGCTCGGCGAGATCGTGCGCGCCGTGATCGAGCGCCTCGAATGCCTTGTTGGTGAAGTCCAGGACGTGACCCGTTGTCAGGTAGTGATGGTCGGTTGCGGCGGAGAACATCAGATCGGCAAGTGCCGGCACATCGGCTCCCGCTCGCACCGCGGTGGTTATGCAGCGCTCCGCACCCTCGCTGTCGCGCACCTCGACAAAGCGCCGAAACCAGCGCTTGAGTCTCGTCAGGTCCGCTTTGTCTCCCGGCAGTGGCCGAATCGTGAACCGTGGCGGTTGGTTCGCGGTGTCCTCGGCGACGGCTGCGAGCCCGTGATACATCGCGCGCGGCCGGTCCTCAGTATGAAGCCAGCCCACGAGGTTGGCCATGCAGGTCAGAATCGTCAAACCAGCGCCCCACCCGTCGCGTCGGTTGCGCACGCCGAACTCAAGCCCGATCCGCATTACCTCGTGAAAATCGCCGGCTCGGTCAAGCAAGGCGATCACCGACTTCGCGATAACGAGACGGAGGTCGCGCTCGAGCCCATCGCCGAGGCGACGCATGAAACGGTGCCGCGCATCGCTCTGATCGGTGACGTCGACCAGCACGGCGCCATTTTCAACTCGCACCGGGAATGCACGCGCATCGTCGGCCCATTGATCGAAAGTCCCGCCCGTTTCGAGATCGAAACGCGCATGATGCCAGTGGCAGGTGAGTATGCAGTCCTGGACCGTTGCGCGGTCGAGCGGGAAGCCCATATGCGGACACCGGTTGTCGAGCGCGAAGAGCCGGCCGCGGGCGTTGAACAAGACCATCTTGTGACCGCCGGCGACAACGGTATGACGAGCGCCATCGGGCAATTCGCCGGGTGAAGCTACGCGCAGCCACTGACGGACGCCCTGAGGTTCTTCGCGAGGTTCGTTCCGCTGCGAAGCGCTCGAGAGTCCATACGGTTCTTTGGCGCGCTCCATCGGAGTCGCCTCCCATTTCGGTTCAGGTTTAATTTCTAAAGTATTCTCTTTCTAAACTTAATCAAGGCCTTGCTTGCGTAATGATGGCGTTCCGAAACCGGACCCGATGTAAGGAGACATCAAATTTGAGGAGCGGATCCTCTGTTGGTAAGTAAAAAGGGGATCCGCAAACCGGAGCAGAGCTGGTCAAGCAGCCGGGGGGTGGCGCGTCGGCGTCTTTGACGCTACGAATCCCCAACTGTACTGGTTGTAGTGGGAGATAACCGTTACGTAAGTCTTCCCCGAACTGACCGCGGGTAGAGAGACAACCTTATGCCAGTCGATCAAAGTGCTCTCGCGGAAATTCATCCGCGGAGAGTTCCTTGTCAACAATGAGCTCGGTGCAAGCGGGTA
>DASXNP010000301.1:0-3678 GCA_036494985.1 Binataceae bacterium (SeqCode) | reverse complement strand
ACGCCGGTAAAGTGATCCGACTGCGGGTGAAGGACGTGCGAGTCACGGGCCGCAACGCGCAGGGGGTACATCTGGTGAAGCTTGAAAGCGAAGAGAAGGTCCGCGCAATCGCGCTCTTGGCCGAACCCGAAGAAGACAACGGCGACAATTCCAGCAATGGCGAGGCCGAACCCAGTTAGCGCCCGCAGGGCCGTCTAACGCCTAACCGATCAAGCTTGCGGCCGCTTTACGGGGGCTCCCGCGCGGGATTTCGAGACCGGCCTCCCGCAGGATTTCCTCCAGCGCGTCGAGCACGCCCAGCACGCGCTTGGGATTCGCATTGTCGCCCATCAATCCGATCCGCCAGACCCTTCCCCTCAGCGGCCCGAGGCCCGCGCCGATCTCGGTGTTGAACCGTCGCAGCAGCTCGGAACGCACTTTTGCTTCGTCGATTCCTTCGGGCACACGAATCGCCGTCAGTTGTGGCAGGCGGAAGTTTTCCTGGGCCGCAAGTTCGAGTCCCAGCGCTGAGAGCCCCGCTTGCAGCGCCGCCGCGCTCGTGCGATGACGCTCCCAGCGCTTCTCCAATCCCTCCTCGATCACAACCCGCAGCGCCTCATAGAGCGCGTAGTTCAAATTGATCGGCGCCGTGTGATGGTAGAGGCGCTCGTGTCCCCAGTACTGCTCGATCAAGCCGATATCCAGATACCACGATCGGCACTTGCTCTTGCGGCTACGAATCGCTGCCAAGCCGCGCTCGCCGATCGTCAGCGGTCCCAGCCCCGGCGGTGCACCTAGACCCTTCTGCGTGCAGCTATAGGCCGCGTCGATTTGCCACTGGTCGATCTCGACCGGCACACAGCCGAGCGAGGTTACCACGTCAAGCACAATCAGCGCCCCGTAACGATGCGCCAGCTCGGCCAACTCTGCGACGTGAGGTTGATGCACGCCGGTTGAGGTCTCGGCGTGGACCATCGCAATGAGCTTCGGCTTGCGGCACCGCCTAAGCGCCGCTTCAACCTGTTCGACCTCTATGATCCGGCCCCACTCGGCCTCGACCTTGTGGGTCTTGGCGCCTAAGCGATCGGCCATCTCGGCCAGTCGGGTTCCGAACAGCCCGTTGACGCCGATTACGACCTCGTCGCCTTCCTCGATCAGATTCACCATGCAGGCCTCTTGCGCGGCCGAGCCGGTTCCGGAAACCGGAAAGGTGATCGGGTTGGCGGTGCGGAACGCCTCGCGCAGCAGGCTCTTGAGCGCTTCCATCAGTCGGAGAAATTCGGGATCGAGATGTCCAATTACGCCTTGGGCGAGCGCTTGGAGGACGCGCGGATTGACGTTGGTCGGTCCAGCTCCGAGCAGGATCCGCTCTGGTGTCTTCAGCTTTGGAAATGATTCCACTTATTGCTCCTTGCTAGTCGCGACTCGGATCAGATCGCGGGGCGCTCGAAGCATTATGGCCGTAATTCGGGCCGGCGCTAAGCGCCGTAAAGCGCGCCACTTCATGCTAGGGTTCTACTATCGTGAGCGACTCCCGTCCCAACCGTGCTATCCCGATCGATTTGATCCGCGAGCTCGAAGCGGCGGTCGGGCCTGACGGAATCATTTCGCACCCAAGCGAGCTGAGCGTTTACGAGTGCGACGGTTGGACCGTCGAAAAGAGCGCTCCCGATGTGCTGCTGTTGCCGCGCTCGACCGAGCAGGTCAGTACGATCTTGAAAGCGCTCCATCGTGCGGGAGTTGCGTTCGTCCCGCGTGGAGCTGGCACCGGCCTTTCCGGAGGATGTCTGCCGCTGGACGCTCCGGTGATGATTTGCACCTCGCGAATGAACCACATCGTTGCGATCGATCTGGCCTCGCGCCGAATCGAAGTCGAAAGCGGCGTCGTCAATTTGCGCGTCACGGACGAGGTCAGGAAAAGCGGGTTGCTCTACGCGCCCGATCCCTCTTCGCAGGTCGCCTGCACCATCGGCGGGAATATCGCCGAGAACTCCGGCGGCCCCCACACCCTCAAATACGGCGTCACGGTCAATCACGTGCTCGGCCTCGAGCTGGTTTTGCCCGATGGAGAGGTGGTCGAACTCGGCGGTCCGGCAGAAGATCGGTGCGGGTATGATTTGGTCGGCGCGGTCGTGGGCGCCGAAGGCACGATGGGAATTGTAACCCGCGCAACTCTAAAGCTGGTGCGCACGCCCGAAGGGCACCGCACGATTCTGGCGATCTTTGATGACGTCGAAAGCGCGACCCGCGCAGTGTCGGCGATCGTCGCAAGCGGCGTCATTCCTGGCGCGATCGAGATGATGGACCAGTTGATAATCAAGGCGGTCGAAGCAGCATTCAAGATCGGCCTTCCCCCCAGCGCGGGTGCGGCGCTGATCGTCGAGCTCGACGGGCTTCCCTTAAGTCTCGAGTCGCAGGCCGTGGACATGGTCGCGATGCTTAAAGCGCACGGCGCGGGCGAGGTCCGAGTTGCACAGGACGAGGCTGAGCGGGCGGCGCTTTGGAAAGCGCGCAAGCGGGCGTTCGGCGCGGTCGGCCGGCTCGCGCCCAATTACGCGACCCAAGACGGGGTCGTTCCGCGTACCCGGCTCCCCGACATTCTGCGAACCATCGCCACCGTCAGCACTCGCTACAACCTGCAAATCGGCAACGTCTTTCATGCCGGCGACGGCAACATCCATCCAATCGTGCTTTATGACGAGCGCGAGCCCGATCAGGTTCGTCGTGCGATCGAAGCGGGCCGAGAAATCCTCAAGGCCTGCATCGAGATGGGGGGCAGCCTCTCGGGCGAGCACGGCATCGGCGTGGAAAAGATCGGCCAGATGCCGATGCTGTTCTCGGCCGACGATCTAATCGTGATGAGCGAACTGCGCCAGGTGTTCGATCCGCAACAAAGGTCGAACCCGCACAAGGTGCTGCCGACGCCCGGAGCTTGCGTGGAAGTGAGCGCGCCGCATCGCCAAGTTCCAATCTGAATTAAATGGCCCACGCCGAAGTTTCACGTACGATGCTTGAAATGAGCGCGCTCGTCGGCGGCGATCGGATCCGCCGCCCGCGCGGCCTCGAGGTCAGCGCGGCCGAAACCATCGTCGAGCCCCAGAGTGTCGCGGAACTCTCCGAACTGGTGCGCAAGTGCGAAGGCGATCGCATCACGATCGCGCCGATCGGCGCTTGCCGGACGCTGTCCCTGATCCGCCCACGCCCGGTCGAACTCGGGGTTTCGCTTTGCCGTATCACGCGAATCGAAGCATACGATTGCGCCGATATGACAGTCGCCGTCGGCGCTGGCCGCTCGCTTGAAGCGCTTAATGCCCAGCTGGTGGAGAACCGCCAGCAGCTGCCGTTTGACCCTCCTGGTCCGAAGCAGACGACGATCGGTTCCCTAATCGGTGCCGCGCACGCGGGTCCGATGCGGCTTCACCAAGGACTCGTGCGTGATTTGATCATCGGGATCGAGTTTGTCGGCCACGGCGGGCGCGTGGTTCACGGCGGCGGACGAGTGGTCAAGAACGTCGCGGGCTACGATCTAATGCGCTTGATGATCGGCTCGTTTGGTACGCTGGGCATCGTCACCCAAGCGGCGTTCAAAGTGCTTCCCCTTTTAACCGGCGAAACCATCGCCGTGGCGTCTTTCGACAGCTTTGAAGAATCCTGGGCGGCGGCCAAGAGACTCAACGATTTGGTCAACGCCTCGCACCT
>DASXNP010000300.1:0-3896 GCA_036494985.1 Binataceae bacterium (SeqCode) | reverse complement strand
AAACCGCGCAGCTGATGCGCGACTCTCAATGGTTCTCGCCCGCAAGGTTCGCCAGGGTCAAAATCCATTGAGAGTCGCGCATCAGCTGCGCGGTTTCAAAGATGTAGGTCGAAAAGGTGCTAAAAGTGCCGACGATTGAGCATTATGAGCCGCTCCTCGCCGCTGATTAGAAAGCGCTCTTCGCCCAGCGACCAGATGACACCGAACAGAAAACAGGCAAGTCCGTTGACCGACATTGTACCCCCCATGGAAAGATCCCGCCCTCGCGGCGCTGCACAAAGCCCGATAGCCAGTAGCGCGCCAGCGCTCCGGCGGCACCCATCAGTGATAGCAGCACGACTCTTCTTGCCAACTGTCTGGCCCTCCGGGCAGCCCGTTAACTCTTACTCGGCGCCGCGCTGCGCCCAATAGAGTTGGGCACGCCATTGCTCACCGTTCGGTAGGGCTAAGTTTAATTGCCAGCCTTGTCCGCTTGGGATCATCGGGCTTTCGCAACCGGTGTCGGGACGGCTAATTTGAGGTGGTCAATTGCCTAACGCTCGCGAGGAGGCCGCTATGGCCGACGCCGACAGAGACCCGCTGATCGTTGAACACGAGCCGCCAATCGGGTGGCTTATTCTGAACCGTCCCGAAGTTCGCAACGCCCTTAACATGCGAACCTGGAGTCGAATTGCCGACGGGGTTTCGGAATTGGACGCCGACCCAGCGATTCGCGTAGTCGTGATGCGCGGAGCTACCGACGTGGCTTTTATTTCCGGCGCCGACATTTCGGAGTTTCCGCGCCTAAGAAACGACGCGGCGCAGGCCCGCGCGTATCGCGACGCACCCGGCAGAGCGATAGCCGCTCTGATCAACTCGCCCAAGGCCACCATCGCGATGATCGCGGGGCTTTGCATCGGCGGCGGCGTGCAGGTCGCGCTTTCCTGCGACCTTAGGATTGCCGCCCAAGGCACCAGAATGGGGATACCTGCAGCGCGGTTGGGCTTGGCCTATCCCCTCGAGGCAATCGAGACACTGGTCAACACGGTCGGCCACGCCAACGCTCGAGAGATACTCTTTTCGGCACGTTTGTTCGACGCCGACGAAGCTTTATCAATGGGACTCGTCAACCGAGTCGTCGAGCCGGGAAAGCTCAAGACCTTCACGATCGACTACGCATCCAAGATTGCCGCGAACGCTCCCCTGACCGTGCTATCGGCTAAGAGAGCTATTGGTGAGGCGCTTAAGGATGCCGCCGCACGCGATCGGAAAATGCTCGAACAAGCCGCCACCGCTTGCTTCGACAGCGAAGACTACAAGGAAGGAGTACGAGCCTTTCTTGAGAAGCGTTCGCCCAGATTCAGCGGAAAATAGTCGGGGCTCGGTGATTCGCCCCTGCAACCCATCGCCGGATTTCAAAGGAGGCTCGCATCACGCCGACTCTCCCGGAGCAAGGGTGCACCTCGGTCATCGCGCGAGGTCCCATCGAGTCGGCGCTTCGCGATGAAGGAATGCAAACACCTCGCAAAAATCATTGATCGGGGGGGCGCCAAAGGCGGGTCCCAGTGCTCGGCGGCAACCGTAAGCGTGATGCCGACGCCAACGTGACTCGGTACCGGAGCACTTAGGGTAGCCGCAGGGTCAGCGAACTTGACTTCGTATACCATACCAAGCGATCTAGAATGAGGATGGGTTAACCTTATGCCTTATGCCGAAGGACGCGTTTACTACGACGCCGACAGCCACCTAATGGAGACTCAGGACTGGATGCTAAAGTACGCGGATCCGGATATCCGCCGAGAGCTGCGTCCACTCTATCTTGGCGGCGCGGGCAAGCTGGTTGAAGATGCAACGGCGAGAATCGAAGGACGCCGCAACAGCACCGAAGCTGTCAGCCTGGCCGAAGAGCGCTTGATGCAGAACAAGGGTTGGCTTGCGCTCGGCGCGACCGACCCGTCGGAACGCAAGCGCGCACTCGATCTGTTGGGCTTTCACAAACAACTGGTCTTTTCGACCTTCGCCCCAACTCATTTCGAGGGAATGGAAAACAAGATTGTCTACGGCGGAGTCCGGGCGCACAACCGCGCGATTTCTGATTTCTGCGCCGATGACAAACGAATGATCGCGGTCGGATACGTTCCCTTGTACGATCCTGAAATGGCGCTGGGAAGCGTCAACGAGGCCTTGAAGCTAGGTTGCGGCGCGATTTTGGTGCCGTCCCATCCGCCCAAGGGCAAGTCGCCGAGTCATCCCGACTATTTCCCAATCTGGGCTCGTCTGCAGGAGGCTCGTGTGCCTTTTGTGTTGCACGTGGGCGGAGGCGGAAATCCGCTGAACAAATCCTTCAACAACAACGGCAAACCGCCCACCACCGATTTTATCGGGGGCGGCGAAAACATCCGCTCGAAGGACTACATGGTCCTTCACAATCCGCCCGAGACCTTTCTTTCGGTAATGGTGCTCGATGGAATCTTTGAGCGATTTCCAACGCTCAAGGCAGGGTGTATCGAGCAAGGCGCGATGTGGGTGGTGCCGTGGCTTAAGCGTTTGGATCTTTGTCAGCAGATGTTTGCCAAGACCGAGCCGGCGCTCAAGGAAATGCCGATGCCCGCCTCGGACTACGTGCGCCGTCAGATTAGGTTCACGCCGTTTCCGACCGAGCCGGTCGGGTGGATGATCGACAATGCCGGCGAGGACCTGTTTCTGTTTTCGTCGGACTATCCTCATCCGGAGGGCGGCCGCGACCCGCTCAGGCGATTCGAGGGTTCGATGATTGGAATCACAGAGCGCGCGAAGACCCGCTTCTACTCCGAAAACTTTGCCGAGATGATGAGTCTGGACGCATAAGCCAAAGATCGGAGCGGGTGCGATGGCCTACAAGACGATCGTCTACGAATCCAAGGAGCGAATCGCTCGCGTCATGCTCAGTCGCCCGCGCTATCGCAATGCGCAATCACGCCTCCTGCTCGAAGAGCTGGACGCCGCTTTTGCCGAGGCCGTTGCAGACGACGAAGTTCGGGTGATCGTCCTGGGCGGTGTGGGTGAACATTTCTCAGCCGGTCACGATCTCGGTACGCCTGATGAACTCGAAGACGCGGCGCGCCGACCCTACCCGAAGGGGATTCGTGGTCAGTACCAGCGCTCGTGGGATGTCAATGTCGAGAACTCGCTGCGTTGGCGCGAGTTGCCCAAGCCCACCATCGCGATGGTCCAGGGCTATTGCATATTCGGCGGATGGCTCATCGCGTCAACGATGGACCTGATAATCGCCGCTGACGACGCAAAATTCTTGCCCTCGTTCGTGCAGTATTTTTCGGTTCCCTGGGATCTCGGACCGCGCAAAACCAAGGAGGTCCTTTTTCAGAATAGATTTGTAAGCGCGCAAGAAGCCTGCGACCTCGGGTTCGTCAATCAGGTCGTGCCGCGCGCGGATCTCCAGGCGCGCACGCTAGAACTGGCGGCCAGCATCGCCCAGAACGACCGTTTCATTTTGCGAATGATCAAGTTTGCCGTAAACAACGCCCAGGATGCGATGGGCTTCCGCTCAGCTGTACGGGCAGCCCATTCGAGCTATTTCCTGATCGAGACTGGAGGGCGTCTGCGAACCGGTAGCGGCGATGCGCCTCCGGCGATGCGCCGACTGGATCTGGTGAAGAAGGCGGTCGACAAAATTCGCCAATAGCTTCAAGTGCCAGCAGCGTTTGGGCGATGGGTACGAGAGCGCTTGGCCCATCGAGAGAGTTAAGTCCCGAGCGCTTTGGCCAGCGGCTCGGCATGGGTTGTATTGTCAGCTCGCAGGAGAGTCGCTGCGTCTTTGCAAGAGTAGGCGACCGGCGCGCGATCGCCCGGCCGATGAAAGCGATGCCCCCGGCTGCGATCGCGAGCAGTTTTTCGTCGCCCGCGGACCCAAGCTATCC
>DASXNP010000299.1:0-1611 GCA_036494985.1 Binataceae bacterium (SeqCode) | reverse complement strand
TAGTTTCCGTCGGGAGAAAAAGTAAAGCCATTGTAGCTGCGCGGCGCGGGAGGAAGCACTTGCGTATCGCTCGACGTTGGAATGTTGCGGAGCCAGACGCTCTCGAGACCGTTATCGGCAATGGCGCTGACGACGTATTTGCCGTCGGGCGAGATAGCGGCGTTGATGGATTTCCCGGTGTTGGTGATCTGCGTGATGGTGAAATTCTGGAAGGGCATCGCGGGCTTGCCGCGGAGCAGCGAGAAGACGCCGTACCCGGCGGCGGCAATGAGGGCGAGCGCCACGAGCGCGCCCGCGATCAATTTTCCTGTGTGCTCACGCGCGGCTTGCCCGGCGACGGAGCCCGAACCGCTGGCATCGCGAGTGGCCGGCGTTGCAGCTGGAATCACCGCTGCCGAAGCGGCACTCGATTGGTGCTGTGCGGCGGATGACAACGGTTCGGCGGCAGCGACAGAGCCGGAGGGCTCTGCGAATTTCACTTGGGCTGCGCGACCTGACCCAGTGTCGCGCTTCAGGCGCTCGAGGTCTGAGGCCATGTCGCGAGCCGTTTGATAGCGGAGGCGCGGATTTTTTTCGAGGGACTTGGTGATGACGCGATCGAGTTCAGCGGGAAGCGCCGGATTCAGGCGCGCGGGCGGGACTGGTTCGCGCTCGAGAATCGCGGCGAAGATCACACCGGTGGTGTTGCCGGAAAATGCCTGGCGGCCGGTAGCCATTTCATAGAGGACGAGGCCGAAGGAAAAAAGATCGGTGCGGGCATCGAGTTTTTCGCCGCGCACTTGCTCGGGCGACATATAGGCGACGGTGCCGAGCGCCATCCCCGGGCTGGTGAGATTCGGGTCGGTGTCGAACGCCGCTGCGCCGGCGGTTACCGTCTCCGCGACGGCGCGCGTTGCGACCTGTTTCGCGAGGCCGAAATCGAGAACCTTCGAGCGGCCGCGGTCAGTGACGAAAATATTCGCGGGCTTGATATCGCGATGAATGATGCCGCGCTCGTGGGCGGCTTCGAGCGCGTCGAGGACGCCAATGCCGATTTCGAGAAGCTGATCGAGCGGGACGGGCTGGCCGTTGATGCGATGCTTGAGCGTGACGCCTTCGAGCAGCTCCATCGCGATGTAAGGCACGCCGTTGTCTTCGTCGATATCGTGAATCGTGCAGATATTCGGATGATTCAGCGCGGAGGCGGCTTGCGCTTCGCGGCGGAAACGTTCGAGCGCGGTGGGATCTTTCGTGACATCGTCGGGAAGAAATTTCAGCGCGACGAAGCGCTTCAGTTTTATATCTTCAGCGCGGAAGACGACGCCCATCCCGCCACCGCCAAGCTTTTCAAGAATGCGATAGTGGGAGAAGGTGCGGCCTTCAAGGGAAGCTGGTTCAGGCATTTGTGATGCAGTGTAGAGCGAGGATAAATGTAAGTCAACGCGGCCTGGTTGCCAATTTCTCCAGTCGCTGTCTTCTTGCGACAGCAGCGACGCCTCATCTCTGGATCGTTCCGCTGCGTTGCTGGCTCAACTCTTAAGGTCGTAAGACGATTCTAACGTCCGGTTCACAATTGCGTAACAAGCGAGACTTACGGTGCCGTAAGTCGAATCGAGCTAGCCCTGAGGAGGG
>DASXNP010000298.1:0-12309 GCA_036494985.1 Binataceae bacterium (SeqCode) | reverse complement strand
CGATCCGTTCGGCACGATCCTGATGCCGGCGGTATTGATGCTTCTTCACATGCCGGTGTTCGGATACGCCAAGCCGGTGCCGGTCGATTTTCGCCGCTTACGTAACGGCCGGGTAGGAATGGTGATGGTCGCGGCCGCGGGCCCTTTGACCAACCTTACGCTGGCGGTGATAAGCGCGGCGGCGTTGCGTCTGATCGTTCTTCAGCTGAGTAGCGACCTCAGCTATCCGATAATCCTACCGCTGGCGAAAATGGCGCAGGCGTCGGTGATCATCAATATCGCGCTTGCGGTTTTCAATCTCTTCCCGCTGCTTCCGCTCGATGGCGGCCGGGTGCTGGCGGGGCTGCTTCCGATTCGGCTGGCGTGGCGATTTTCGCGCTTGGAACCCTATGGATTCCTAATCCTGGTGCTGCTCCTATATACCAATGTCGTGAGTTCGGTGATTTCGCCGGTGATAGATGCGATGGCGCGGGTGCTGTTGTGAGCGAAGAGATCGAACCGGCCGTCTTTAAGCCGTCGGTCGACGGCGACCCCGGCCGCCGCTTTCGGCTGCCGGTATTCGAGGGTCCACTCGATCTGTTGCTGCACCTGATCAAGCGCAGCGAACTCGACGTGCATGAAGTGACTGCCAGCGTCATCACCGAGCAGTATCTCGAATACCTCGAAATGCTCGATTCGCTGAACCTCGAGGTCGCCGGCGAATACCTGGTGATGGCGGCCACGCTGCTGCTGATCAAGTCGTTCTCGCTGCTGCCGCATGCGGACGCCGAAGGAGCCGAGGAGGGCGAGGAACTCAAGGGCGACCTAGTCGCGCGCCTGCTCGAATATCAGCGCTACCGGGAAGCCGCCGAAAAACTCCTCGCCCGATCGATCCTTGGGCGCGACGTATTCGGCGCGCCGGGCGAGCCAATCGAAGAAGACTCACCGGCCGCCACCTATCGGGTGACGTTGTTCGATCTGGTCGAGGCGCTGCGCGCTGTGTTGAAGCGCGTGACCGATCAGACGCCCCGCGAAATCACGCTTCGTGACATTCCGGTCGCGCAATGCATACCGCTGATTCTGGAGGCTCTGGCTCAAGGCGGGAGGGTGGAATTCGCCGCGCTCTTCGCCGGCTTTCATGACCGTCCGCTGGTGGTCGCGACCTTTCTCGCGCTGCTCGAGCTGATCCGGCGCGGACAGGTGCGCGCTCGTCAGGAGGGCCGTTGCGGGACAATTTGGCTTGATCGGATCGCGCCGGAGCCGACTCCTTCAGCCTGAAAGTCAGCATGGAACCCCAGCGCATCAAAGCAACCCTCGAAAGCTTGATCTTCGCCTCCGGCGAGCCGGTCTCGCTCGCGCGCCTGGCGGCCACGCTCGAGGTGGTACCGCGCGACGAACTACGCAAGGCTCTGTCCGAGCTGACCATCGAATATTCCGGCGCGGGCCGAGGGATCGTGCTCGAACAGGTCGCAGGTGGCTTTCAGTTCCGCACCGCCAAAGACCATGCCTTCTACGTCCGCAAACTACTGGCGACGAAGCCGCCGCGGCTAAGCCGTCCGCTGATGGAAACCGTCGCGATCATCGCCTACCGCCAGCCCATAACCCGTCCCGAGATCGAGGCGCTGCGCGGGGTGGATTGCGCGGCGGTGATCGAGACTCTGCTTGAGCGCCGTATGGTTAGGGTTGCGGGGCGCAAGGACGCGCCGGGGCGTCCCCTGCTGTACGCAACCACGCCCGAGTTCCTCGAACTGTTCGGTCTCAGCGACCTCAACGGACTGCCCGACCTAAGCGAGCTTCGCGAAGTAGAAGCGGCAATCGAGGCGGTGGGGGCGGGTCCTCCGATCGATGAACCGGACAAGCGGCTGCCGGCTGCGCCTGAGGCGCCCGACTTGGGGTCATCCCAAGCCGAATCGAGTCCAGCATCGCACCAAGCTCAGTCCAGGGAGGAGCCGAGCGGGCCGAGCAGCAAGCAGGGCTAGTGTTTCGCCCAAGCCGAGCGCGCGGTTTTTTGCCTTGGGCACCGCGGACCGCAGCCTCAAGCAAGGCGGCGGCTTACGGTTCGCCCCAAGTTGCGCAAACCAAGCTTTAGACTGAGCTTGGTCCAAGCGCTAATTCTCGTAGCTTTCGCCGTACTCGGCTTCGGATGTGTAGTTCTCGAAGCGGGTGAACTGGCTGACATAGGTGAGAATCGCGGTATCGGTCGGGCCGTTGCGCTGCTTGGCGACGATCACTTCCGCAGTGCCGGGAGTCTTGCTCTCTTTCTTGTGGTACATCTCGTCGCGATAGATGAAGGCGATGACGTCCGCGTCCTGCTCGATGGCACCCGACTCGCGCAGGTCAGCGAGCAGCGGCCGCCGATCGGGCCGTGTTTCGACCTGACGGTTTAGCTGCGACAGCGCGACTACTGGAACCCGCAGTTCCTTGGCCAGCGCTTTGAGCGATCGCGAAATTTCCGAGATTTCCTTCTCGCGCGACTCACCGGGCCGCGACGATCTCATCAGCTGCAGATAGTCGACGATTATCAGGCCGAGGTTGTTCGCGCGCTCGCGCATCAGCCGGCGGCACTTCGCCTTGAGCACGATCGGCGAGATGTCGGAGGTGTCGTCGATGAAGATCGGCGCCTGCGAGAGCCGCTGCGCCGCCTGCGCGAGTTTGGGCAGGTCGCGTTCTTGCATGAATCCCGACCGGGTCTTGGCGCTGTCCACCTTGGCATCCGAGCACAGCAGCCGGAGCACGAGTTGCTCTTTGGACATTTCCAAGGAAAAGAAGGCGACACCCACTCTGGGTTGGGCATCGAGCGCTGCGTGCGCCGCGATGTTCAACGCGAGCGCGGTTTTCCCCATGCTGGGGCGCGCCGCGATGATGACCAACTCCGAAGGCTGCAGACCGGCCGTAATTCGATCGAGGTCGAGAAAGCCGGTCGGCACGCCGGTGACCAGCTCCTTGCGCTCGTACAGCCGCTCGATCATCTTGAGCGATTCGAGCGTCAGTTCGTGCATCGAATGGAACGACGGAGTTATCCGCCGCTCGGCGATTTCAAAGATCTTGTGCTCGGCTTCGTCCAGATATTGATCAACCTCGGCGGGTTCGTCGTACGCGCCGCCAGCGATTTCGGTCGCAGCGCTGGCAAGCGCCCGCAGTACGGCCTTTTCCCGAACGATCCGTGCGTAGGAGTTCGCGTGCGCTGCGGTTGGAACGGCGTTGGCGAGCTCCGCGATGTAAGCCGGTCCGCCGATCTGTTCAAGCTTGCCGCTACCGCGCAAGGCGTTGGTTAGGGTGATCGCGTCGATCGGCTCGTTGTGGTCCGAGAGCTCGAGCATCGCCCGATAAATGATTCGATGCGCCTCGCGGTAGAAGTCCTCCGCGACCAAAAGTTCGATAACCCGATTGATGCATTCGTTCTCGAGCAGGATCGCGCCGAGAACCGATTCCTCGGCATCGATGTTTTGGGGAGGAACCCGTCTGAGTATGTCTGCCGCCGCCGCAACCACTTGGCACCCTCGTCCGAATCAGTTAGTCCGCGAACTCATCGAGATGATTCGAAAACTATACCACGACGAAAAAGTCTGCGAACTCACCTCTCTGTGGATTTGTTAACTACCGCCACCGCGCACTCTTGCACCGTCGGTCTGCGCGTCGCTTGAGCAACGGCGCTAAGGCGAGGCCGAACAGAAACCCGCCGACGTGCGCCCACCAGGCAACGCCACCCACCGAGGCGTACGCCGCGCTGCTCGCGCGCAGTCCTTCCAAGAGTTGTACCGCGAACCAGATAAACAGATAGACCACCGCCGGCACCTCGATGAACTCGACGAAGATCACCAGCGGCAGAATTGTCAGGATTCGCGCGCGCGGATACAAAATGAAATATCCACCGAGCACGCCCGCGATGGCGCCGCTGGCGCCCACTACCGGAAGGGTCGAAGCGGGGTCCATCCAGATCGTTGCGATCCCTGCCCCGATTCCCGCCAGTAGATAGAACAGCAGGTAGCGCGCAGCGCCAAAGTTCTGTTCCACCGCCGCGCCAAAGATGAAGAGGTAAAGCATGTTTCCTGCGAGATGGAAAAAGCTGCCGTGGAGGAACATCGAACTGATGATCGTGAAGGGCGCGGTGAAGTCGCCGTCCGCGCCCACCCGGACCAGCGCCGTGACGCGCTCCGGAATCAGTCCGTAACGGTACACCAGTTCGCTGCTATCCGGTCCGAGGCTCGCCTCGTAAGCAAACACCAGCACGTTCGCTGCGATCAGCAGCGTGTTGGCCGGCAAAAAGCGCGAAATCGTAGCGTTATCCCGAAGCGGAATCATCGGAACCGGAAGTCATCGATCAGTCATTCGCGCGACACGAGGTTGCGCTGACGCGCTTCGATTGTGCCTTACGATCTTGAGCGTGCATAGATTGTATGCGACAAGATCGAAATGTCATCGATCCGATCGATTAGAGTTCCAAGCGAAGGAGAAGCCTATGGATGTTGTGTCACAAGAAATTGAAGTGCCCGTCGGCGGCGAGAAAATGCCGTGCCACATCGCGCGTCCCAAATCGGGTGGACCTTATCCCGCGCTGGTGGTGGTGATGGAAGCGTTCGGGCTCAACGGGCAGATGAAACGAATTACCGATAGGTTCGCAGCCGAAGGCTTCGTGGCGATTTCTCCGAACCTGTTTTTCCGGATGCCAAACAATGTGGTCGGCTACGATCAGCTGCCCGCTGCGATCAAGCTGATGACCGGTATCACCGACGAGAAAGTCGTCACCGATATGAAAGCGGCGATCGAGCATCTCAAGAAGCAAGCGGACGTGAAACCGAGCATCGGGGTGACGGGTTTCTGTATGGGTGGGCGCGTCAGTTTTCTTACCGCCTGCCGCAACCCAGATGTCAAAGCGGTGGCACCCTACTACGGGGGCGGGATGGTCAACTCGATGCAACCCGGCGTGAAACCGCCGATCGAATACGTGGAGACGCTCAAGGCGCCGGTGCTGGCGTTTTTCGGCGGCAAGGACGCATTCATTCCGATCGCCGACGTAGATAAGTTTCGCGACGCGCTACAAAAGGCCGGGAAGTCGGCCGAGGTCGTGCTCTACGCCGACGCGGATCACGGCTTCATGTGCGACGAGCGAGCTTCATTTCACGCCGCCCATTCCAAAGAGGCATTCGCCAAGACCATCGAGTTCTTCAAACGGAATCTGACCTGATCCCCACCGAGGCCAGTTCAGCGAGGGTCGGGATTCGGCGGGCCGGCTTTTGCCGGTCCGCCGCGCTTACGTTGTGCCTGGCGGGTTTGGCGTCCTGCTACTCTTCGAGCTATCGACATCAGCTCGCCGCCAACGTTGCGCTAATCTCAGATCTTTCCGACAAGCTCTCTGACTACTGCCGCTCGGATTTCGCGCTAAACGGAACCAAGCTCAGCTCCGAAGAGATGGGCGAATTTTACTACGCGCTCGAGAAGGCGCAGTCGTTCGCCGCGATGGATACCGCGCAATCGGCGATGCCATCCTACCACGCCTTCAACGAACTCCTGGCCCGCTACGCCGCTTTCGTCAAAGACGCGGACCAGTATCGATTGGCCGCCGTCCCCAATCCCTCGGTCAAAGTTGTCCTCGCCCGCGATCACAATCTTGTCAAAATCGATGCCGCCAAAGTGATGGCCGCGCTCGATCAATCGGACTGAAACCGGTCAGACGGGCTCGCGAAGCTCAGCCGCCTGCCCGATCCGTCGAATCGTCGAAGGTTAGGAGTTCGGCGTAAAGACTTTCGATTTCGCCGCCGAGCGACTCATATCGCGCGATCAGAGCGCTGGCGTCCCTGCGCGTTAGATAGAAGTCCGGTTCGCTCATCTCGCTTGCGATCTTCGATCGCTCGCCTTCCTTGGTCTCGATCTGTTCTTCGAGCTGTTTGCGCTTACGAGCGACGCCGCCCGGATTGCGTCGAAGTTTGTGTTCGCCCGGCGCCATCGACGATTGCGCCGCAACCAAAGCGTTTGCCGCGCGCGTAGGTCTCGCGGCATTCCCGTTTCGATTCGCGCCCTCGCGGTCGTTTAGAACCAAAGCCGCTTGCTCGCCTGGCTCCCGTTGAGTCGAGCTTCCGCTCACGACGCGGGAAGGTATGTGCCCGAGGGCTAAAGACTCCGCCTCGGCTTCCTTCTTGTTGAGATAGTCGTCGTAGTTTCCGAGGTAACGCGTCGCAGATCCCTGGCCCACTTCGACAACTTCGGCCACCAGCTGGTTTAGGAGGTAGCGATCGTGGCTGACGATCACTACCGCGCCCTGAAATCGTTCCAGAGCCTCCAGCAACGTGTCCTTCGCGACGATATCGAGGTTGTTAGTCGGCTCGTCGAGCAACAGGCAGTTGTGGGGATGGGCCAGTACCTTGGCCAGCGCCAGGCGTGCCCGCTCACCACCGGAGAGCACCTCGGTACGCTTCATGACGTCGTCGCCAGAGAAGAGCATCGCCCCCAGCAGGCCGCGAATCTCGGTAGTCGTCATCCCTTCGGCGTGGTCGCTCAGTTCATCAAGAACGCTTTTCGCGTAGTCGAGACCCTCACCTAGGTCCTGCGCGAAATATCCAAAGCTGACGTTGTGCCCGACCACCCGCTCGCCGCCGTCTAGCGGTTCGATACCCGCGAGCAGCTTCATCAAAGTCGATTTGCCCGAACCGTTTGGCCCGACCAGGGCGATTCTCGATCCGCGCTCGATCGTCAGATCGATGCCGTTGTACACGGTATTGTCGCCGAAGCGCTTGACGGCTCTTCGCAATTCAAAAACCGTGCGCCCGCTGCGCTGGCAACTGGGAAAATTGATCGAGGGCGGCTTCTCGGATCCGACCGGCGCTTCCAACCGTTCGATCTTCTCGAGTTGCTTGATCCGGCTTTGAACCAGCTTCGCTTTGCTTGCCTGCGCGCGAAACCGGCTGATGAAGCTCTCGATGTGGGCGATCGCTTCGCGCTGATTCTGGTAGGCGGCCAGCTCTTGCAGGAAACGCTCCTCGCGCTTTACCAGATAGGTGGAGTAGTTGCCGGAGTATTCGGTAAGCTTGCCGCGCGCGACCTCGACCGTCTTGCGGGTCAGCCGATCGAGAAAATAGCGGTCGTGGGACACCATGATTATGCCGCCGGGATAGTCCGTCAGATAGTCCTCGAGCCAGTTGCGCGCTTCGATATCGATATGGTTCGTGGGCTCATCCAGCATCAGAAACTCTGGTCGTTGCAGCAGCAGTTTGGCCAACGCGACGCGCATCCTGACTCCGCCGGAAAATTCATCAACGTCGCGCTCCAGATCTGTGGGCTTGAATCCCAATCCGAACAACAACGCTTCCGCGCGACTTTCCGCAGTATAGAAGTCATGGCGCTCCAGTTCGCTTAGTACATGGCCCAGTTCTTCCAGCGCCGAATCGTGTTCCGGTCCGCTGTGGTGTGCAGCGAGCATCTCTTCAAGCTCCCGACGCCGTGCGTCGTGCTGCTGCATCTCGCCTAGCGACGATAAGGTCTCCTCGACCAGCGAACGTCCACCCATGTCCGGGGCGTCCTGAGCAAGGTACCCTACGCGGGTTTTCTGCGGGCGGCTTATACGGCCCGAATCGGGTTCCAGCGCGCCTCCGATCAACTTGAGCAGCGTGGACTTTCCGGCCCCATTTAGGCCAACCAATCCTACCCGATCGTTATCGTTCATCGACCAACTCACGTGGTCGAAGATTGTCCGTCCACCGTAGGATTTGCAGAGGTCGTCCAGACTCAGCATATGGAAGAGGGTGGTCGCATTGGTTAATCCATCAAATCTAACAGGGAGCCTCAGCCCGCACCATCAGGCGGGTTCTTAACCGATCTCTTGGCGCAGGCGTGATTGCGTGTAACCTCCGAAAGCCCCCGGCGTACAATAAATTGGCTACCGTGGAGCGCTAAAGGGCTCCTCCTTTTCCCGGTTGCCATGGGGGCTGGGCCCAGCAACCCACCCAGCCCCCGATTTTTCCCTCAAACTAGCCCACGGAACCGCGGCGGCGCGTCCAAAGCGCTCAAATTCCCTAGTGGTGTCGCCGGGCGCTCTCGTGTTAGGTAAGCGAATTCGAATCTCAGTTTTCGACGGTTAAAATCGGTCTGCACGAAAGAGTTTAGAGATGTTAAGAGTATCTGAAACCTGGAAACACGAGTATAAGGACGCTAATGGCGTCAGATTCCACTGCGTGACCGAAGGCGAAGGCGAACTAGTTCTGCTTCTCCACGGATTTCCGGAGAATCATTATTCGTGGCGGTACCAGATGTCGGCGTTGGGTGAGCACTATAAGGTGATTGCGCCGGATCTGCGTGGTTACAACCTGACCGAAAGGAAGCCTCCTTACGACATCCTTACACTATGCGACGACGTGCTGGGACTGATTCGCGCCTACGGCCGCGAGCAGGCCGTGATCGTCGGACACGATTGGGGGGCGATCATCTTGTGGAGTTTCGCCTTGCAATATCCGCAAGCGTGCCGACGGCTCATCGCGCTCAACGTGTCGTTCATCCCGCGCGGACCGAAGCCGCCGCTCGAGATCCTCACCGACGCGCGCTTTGATTACATTCGATTCTTTCAGAGACCCGGTGACGCCGAAGCCTTCATCGGCGCAGACGTAGATGGCTTCATCCGCAACGCTTTCATGAGCAACGCTTCGCGCAAGAATTTTATCGATGAAGATGAACTGAGGGTGTTCGCCGATGGCTTTCGTGGCGGTCCGGAAGCCGTTGCGCCGGCAATCAACTATTACCGCAACTTCAACCACAATTGGGAGATCACTGCCCATCACGCGAGCCGGCAGATTCTAACGCCCACTTTGATGCTGCTTGCCGAGCACGATCCGGTGCTCCCGCCTTCGATGGCCGACGGCATTACCAAGTACGTTCCTAACGTCACTGTGAGGCGGCTTGATTGCGGCCATTGGACACAGCAGGAAGCGCCAGAGGAAACCAATCGGCTGATTTTGGATTTTCTCGCCGATCTGCCAGGTGATCGGAGGAGCGCAAACTAAATGCAAAACGAATTGTTGTTCGACATCACGGCTTACCTCGCGCCGCCGATCACAATTCTGGCCACCCCTGAAGGCGACCGTCTGATCATCTACGTAACCGGCGGCGAGTTTAGCGGTCCGCGCCTAAGGGGCGAAGTTCTCCCAGGCGGCGGCGACTGGTTCCTCATCAGACCCGATGGGATGGGAACGCTCGATGTGCGCATCGTGCTCAAGACTGACAACGGCGAGTATATCTACATGGTCTATCGCGGCATTGCGCAGCTTCCACCCGGAGGGCTTGGCGCGGGTCCGTTTCCGATTCGCACTGCGCCCAGTTTTTTTGCTTCAAGGAACGGAAAATTCGCCTGGCTGAATTCCGTGCAGGCGATAGGCGAGGGCGAGATCGTCGATGGCGGCGTGAAGTACCGAGTTTACGAAGCGAGGTAGCCCGATGAATGCGGCGAGCGGAGAACGATGTCGCTTTTAGAGACCGGCGATCGGATCGTCGTAATCGATCGTAAGTTGTTTCGCGACGACAACACCCGCTTGTTCATCGGCGTGGTTGAACACTACGAAAACGGCATCGCGCGCGTCAGCGGTTTTGGCTACCACATCAGTCCCTATGAGGTCGCCGGTACCGAGCGTCGCGCCGAAGAACGCACGCGTCTGATTCCGGTCTCGTGGTGGGATGTGGTTTACGTTTTACCGAAGGAAATCGAAATCGGCGAGCTCCAACTACGGCGTTCGCCGAAATCGCTGGTCCTGACCGACGGCAAATCGCTGATGATGGACCTGAGCGATTGGCTCTATCGCGGCTGATCGGTTCGCTCGGCGGCCTCGCGGACTACTTCTGCGCGCTTCATACTGTGCGCAGGAGTGTTGTGGTTGGCTCCGATAGATGAGACCCAATCTAAGAGCCTGGGTCGGACCGCAAGCGCTATCGGGTCCGCTCGCCGCTAGGCTCGCTCAGGCGCTCCAAGGGCCTCCTGGGCTGCGCAAGGCGTCGATCCGATATTTTCTTCGGCCTGGAGTTCATACCAGGTGCCAAAACGCTTAACTAGGGGAGATCTGGCCCGGTTCAGACCGGCGCGCTGTAACGGCGACCGCCCGAGCCGTCGTCCGATGAGCCAGCGCCAGACCGCGTCGCAGTGTCCGACCGGCTTCTGGGCCCGAGTTTCCAGGGCGACGAGCCGGCGACTGCAGCGGTGAATGGGGGTCGGCGGCGGAGCTTCAACCAAATCGCCGATCTATAGGCTTTGGGCGAACTCGACTATCGCCGCCGCCGTGTCGGTTGGATTGTCGAGTGGCACGTGATGGTGCGCGCGCTCGATACACCTGAGCTTCGAACCGCGAATCCTGCGATTCAGCTTCGCAGCCGTGTGCGGCGTCACCAGCACACTCTCGGCGCCGCGTAAGATCAGCGTAGGCGCAGTGATCCGCCTAAGATTTGGCCGCCGCAACCCGCCTCCGTGCCGCCGCCACGAGCGCGTCTTTGGATCGAACCGAAAAACCCATTTTCCGTTGGGCAACTGCTCCGCCCCGAACAAAGCGAGCTGGGCCAGTTGATCGTTGGTCAGGTAGGTTCCAGGCGGACTCAGCCGAAACTTGCCAACCACATGCTCCGCCGAGGCCAGTTGTGGTCGCTCTAGCCCTGCCGCACGTCGGCGCCAGCGCCACATCAAGCGCAACCACAGTGGCGGCGGTCCCGCGGGCGCATCGACGATCACGAGTGCATCGAGCAGATCCGGGAATTCGGAGGCGACCCACTGAGCCACAGCGCCTCCCATCGAATGACCCACTAGCACGATTCGCCCGCCGAGTTGTTCGACGAATTCCTTGACGTCCCGGACATACGAAGCGGGACCATAAACAGGAGGATTTGCCCATTGGCTTCGGCCGTGGCCCCTGAAGTCCAGCGCGATGACACGTCCGTGTGAAGTCAACAGCGGAGCGACGTTGTCCCACCAGTGCGCCTGCGCTCCGCCCCCGTGCAAAAGCAGAAAAGTCCGCTTGCTCGAGTCGCCACCCCAGTAGAAATAGTGGAGCTTGATGCCGTTTACAGTCGCATAGCGGCTGGTCGGCTCCGCCTTGGCGGTAGCCGCTGGTTCATTCCTCATGGCGAATGATCCTATTTGACAAAGACACAGGGAGCAAAGTCCGGTTTGTGATTAGCGCTGGTTACCGGAAGCGAGGCCGGATTCGGTTGATTCGCGACGAATCGGGGCGACGGATTTGAGCCGATCGCGGCCACTAACAGACATAAGTCAATGGGCGCGAAGCTTCATCTGGTCCGCGACGATTCGCAAGAGATGGCTCAATCATTAGCTAAGGGCGGCGATCTGCTCGCCCGGCTCCGCCGCGGCGATATTGAAGCTGCCCGCGAATTCTATTCCGACTACGAGCCGCGCGTCTTTCGTTTCATCGCCCACGCGCTTGGCCGATGGCGGGAGGCCGACGCGGAAGACCTGACGCAAGAGACCTTCATCGCGGTAGCCGAAGCAATACCGTCGTTCCGTGGCGATTGTTCGCTGCTAACCTTCGTCTGTTCCATCGCGCATCGGAAGGTCGCTTCGTTCATTCGCCGCAACCGTCGTCGCGAGGCGTTGCTCTTCCGATCGATTGAAGGTGATGAGCCGTCCCGGCTCGGGGTCGAAGACGCGGCTTTTGACGGAATCCAAATCGCACTCGGCGCACTTACAGTCGAGTATCGCGAGATTCTGATGCTGAAATACGTCGAGGATGCCAGTGTGGCGGAGATCGCGGGAGTTCTGGAAATTTCACAGCACGCTGCCGAATCTCGTCTGGCGCGCGCCCGCCGCGCGATCCGCCGCGAATGCCGCAAGCTCGGAGTTGTAGGTTAAGGAGTCAAATGCGCGCCGCCAACGCCGACCAGCAGATCGCCGAGCTGATTCGCGGCTTGACCGCGAGGAAATCCGCTCGCCGCCGTGGAAAAATCGAGCCTGCGAGTTTCGCCGATCATCTGCGCACCGTGCTAGCCGCGCCCGATCGGGTTCCGATCGAATTCAACGGCGAAAAAGTGCGGGTTCGCAAGGGGGCGACGCTCCTTGCGGCAGCGCTCAAGAATCGTATTCGGCTGATGCACGTGTGCGGCGCGCGGACGATTTGCAGTACCTGCCGCGTCCATGTCGAGGGCGGCTCCTCCAATCTTTCGGTACTCTCAGCCAAGGAACACCTCGCCCTGCGGCTGCATCTCGATTTCAAGTCGCGCGACCGTCTCGGGTGTCAGGCGCGGGTTGAGGGCCCGGTGGAAGTGAACGCGGTTTTCCCGTTGTGCGGCAACCTGCCTGGAGACTGACGCGGAGGCAAACGGCCAATGGCATGGACTGTCCGAATGCGCGCGACC
>DASXNP010000297.1:0-12068 GCA_036494985.1 Binataceae bacterium (SeqCode) | reverse complement strand
CAAGCAAATGCAGGTCCAAGCAAATGCAGGTTTAAGTCGCCCAGAGCGCGCGCACTTGGTACCCAGTCCGAGCGCGACGGCAAGCCCTTCGCAAAATGGCTCAAGTCGCCGCCGAGCTTGAAACCGTGCCGGAGCGGCGGCAGATGAGGCGGCTATGAAAGTCAAAGCGAATTGCCGCAGTGCGTTATCAACCGCCTAAGGATTTTCATAATATCAGATGAGAGGGACTATGAAGCAGGACCGCCGCGGGCTCGAGGTCACCACCGATTCGGGGGAAGTCATCGGAGCGATTGATCGCTTTAGCGATGAGATAATCTCGCTGCGGCCGGGTTTCGATAGGATCGGCGCAGCTGCCAAAGCGCATCCCGAATGCGCGATGCTGCAGGCTTGTACCGCGATGCTCGGGGTTTTTTCGCAGCTCCCAGGCGAAGCCGCTGCGGCGCGCCGGTTGCTCGATGGCCCGAAGGCCCGGCTTTCCGGCATAACCGAGCGCGAGCGGCTGTTTATCGCGGCGGTCGATGCGGGATGCGCCGGCGACCTGGACGGAGCGCTGGAGATCTCGGAGCAGATCGTCAGGCGATGGCCGCGGGACCGATTAGCCGCGAAACTCTCAGAGTTCTATTGCTTCGAAACCGGCAACGCGCGCGGCCAACTGAGAGTGATGTCGGCCATGGAGGAGTCGAATCGAGACGAGCCGCACATGCTCTCGATGTACGCCTTTGCCCTGGAGCTTTGCGAACGCCGCGGCGAATCGGAAGTGGTCGCGCGCAAAGCGTTGGAACTCGATCCGCTTACAACCTGGGCACAGCATTGTCTCGCTCACGTGTGGGCGGGGGACGGGCGCGTCGGCGAGGGAATCGCCGCGCTGGAACAGTTCGCGCCCGATTGGCCGGCGTTTGTTCATTACATCGATTCGCACAATTGGTTTCACCTTGCCACCCTCTATCTTGCGGACTTGCGCTACGAAGCAGCGCTGAAGGCCTATCGCGAACACATCTGGGGATTCACGCCTAGCCTGGTGGTGGAGCATACCGATGCGATCCTTTTGCTTTGGTATCTAGAACTGGCGGGTCGCGATGTGGCAGGGGCCTGGAAAGAGATCGCGCCGCACGCTGCAAAATACGCCGGGGAGCACCTGTTTCCATTCTTGAACGCGATCTATCTGTACGCACTTGAGCGCGCAGGCGAGAGCGAACGGGTAAATCTCGAGTTGGAGTCGACCCAGAGGTTTGCTGATCAGCTTGGCGGCGGCAACCGCGCGCTGGTGTGGGGTAAGATCGGGTTGCCCCTAATTCAAGCGTCGGTCAGGTATGCACGTGGCGATTACGACCGGTGCGCCGAACTGCTCGAGGCGGTTCTCCCCGAGGTTTGGCGCGCGGGCGGCAGCGACGAGCAGCGAAGGGTGTTCTTCGAATCGCATCTCATGTCGCTAATCAAATCCCGCAACCGCGCCCGGGCATCAAGGGCGCTTGAGGATTTGATCGGAGGCCGGCGCGCCACGCGACTTGAAAACCTTTGGCGCGACAAAATCGGCGCCACACCTCGCCGCAGCAACCAATCTTAGCTACTTGTCCTTTCAACTCCGAGTCTTCAGACCGTTGGCGGCGCAGTCTCTTGGAGGTGCCGTTGCTCGCCGGACCTAGAGGAAAATTCCGGCTTCAAAAGGGTGCGGGTCAGGGTGCTACCGGATGTTGTTGCGTCAGACAGTGAATCGCGCCTAGCCCCCACACCAGATCGGTCGACGGAATCGGGACAATTTCACGGCCTGGAAACAGCCGAGTCAGAGTAGCGATCGCGATCTGGTCGGCTGGGCAATCGAAAGTCGGAATCAGCACCGATCGATTGGCGATATAGAAATTCGCGTATGAAGCCGGCAGACGGTTTCCGTCGTAGTGCACCTCGGGCGGCATCGGCAGCGTCTCGACCTTGAACGGACTACCGTTTTGATCGCGCATCAGGCGCAGCCGACGCAGATTGTCCTGCAACCGCTTGTAATTTTCGTCGGCGAGGTCGTCTTCGACGACTGTGACGATCGTGTCTGGCGAGGTAAAGCGAGCGAGGTCGTCGACATGGCCGTCGGTGTCATCGCCCGCGATTCCGTCGCCGAGCCATAACACGTTGGTCACCCCGAGAAAGAGCTTCAGATAGTCCTCGATTTCTTCGCGGCTAAGGTCTGGATTGCGGTTCTTGTTGAGCAGGCACGATTCGGTGGTGAGCAGGGTGCCCGCGCCGTTGACCTCGATCGACCCGCCTTCGAGCACGATTGCCGGCTCGATCACCTTGAATCCGAAGACACTGGCTAGGTGATGGGGCACGACGTCGTCGAGATCGAATTCGCCGTACTTCCCGCCCCACGAGTTGAATTTCCAGTCAAGGGCGATCTGTGAAGCGCCGCGCCCGCGGCCCAGGCGACTTAAGAAAATCGGCCCGTAATCGCGGATCCACGAGTCGTTGGTCTCAACCCGAACGAACTCGACGTGATCGGGCCGTCCGAACTCGCCTTCAATCAGCCGGCGTAGTTCGTGAATGTCGTGAACGTCTTTGATGAGGATGCGAACCTGCTCGGATTCGGAGAGTGCCGCGGCCAGCTTGGCGAAAACGCTCGGGATCGGCTCGAACTTGCCGGGCCAGGTTTCTAGATTGTGGGGCCAGACCAGGTAGGTTGCCCGATGCGGCGCCCATTCCGCCGGCATCCGATACGCGGCGAGCCGTTTGCGAATGCCGGCGGAAACCAAGTTGTTTCTGAAGCCGCCGTTATTGCGGTGCGGCGCCCTCGCCCGGCGCTTTTGCCAGCGGAACGACTTGGGCGATCTGCGCCTGAATCAAAGCATGCAACTTGTTGTCGATCTGATAGAAGCGCAGCGTTTTGATTGGAGAGATGATCGCTTCGAACTTCGGCACAAAGGCCTTCTGGGTGGCCAATCGTTCTTGCCCGATGGCGATCGTCTCGCTAATTCGCTTGGAAGCCTGATCGTCGGTCAGGTTCGAATAGTTGTTGGCGAATTCCGTAAGTTCGGCCGCGTGCCGCTTGTCGTTGGCGTCCTGCTTGGCCTCGTAATCGCTGTATACCCCCCAGAATCCCGCCGACTCCGCGTCCGTAAGTTTCATGTTCGCGCCCACCAGCGCTTTGCGATTGGCCTTGGCAGCCTCGAGGTCGAGTTGCTTCTGGCTGGGCGGCGAGTCTTGAGCCGCACAGCGAGAGCGCGTACCCGCCCCGGTCACGAGCGCCAACGCCCCGGCGCCAATCATCGCACCTTTCAGTGCAGTTTTTAGTGCAGCCATGGATCTCCTCCGTCGGTCCAAACGGATCGGTCGAATCGCGGAATCGTCGCCTATCGCCCGCCGGTAAGTCAAGCGCGCTTAGGACCGTGCCGCCGAATCAATTGCGCAGCCGCTTGGTAAGGTCGGCGTAGGCGTCGATTCTGCGATCGCGCAAAAATGGCCAGTTGCGGCGGGTTTCCTCAATCTTGCTTAAGTCGCATTTGATCACCAAGGTCTCCTCCCGGCCGGCGCTCGCCTGAGCGACAATCTCGCCGAAGGGATCGGCGACGAAGGAGTTGCCCCAGAACTCGAGTGCTCCTTCGGTTCCGGTCCGATTGATCGCGGCTACAAAGACGCCGTTGGCAATCGCATGACCGCGCTGGATGGTTCGCCACGCCTCCAGAATCTTGACCCGCGTGGCGGGTTGCATGTCGGGGCTCCACCCGATCGCGGTTGGATAAAAGAGGATTTGTGCGCCGCTTAGCGCGGTCAGGCGCGCCGCTTCGGGAAACCACTGGTCCCAGCAGACCAAAACGCCCAGCGAGCCGGCAAAGGTCTGGTGAGCGACGAAATCGAGATCGCCGGGAGTGAAATAGAATTTCTCGTAGTAGCCGGGGTCGTCTGGGATGTGCATCTTTCGATAACGACCGGCGATCTCGCCCCGCTCATTGATTACGACGCAGGTGTTGTGAAAGACCCCTGCTGCGCGATGCTCGAAGAGCGAAGCGATAATCACGATGCGGCGCGCTCTGGCTAGCTGGCCAAGCGACTCGGTGGTAGGGCCGGGAATGGACTCGGCAAGTTCGAAGCGCGAAGTGTCTTCGGTTTGGCAGAAGTACTGCGATCGGAAAAGCTCCTGCGTACAAACAACCTGCGCGCCGCGCGATGCGGCCTCGTCAATTCGAGCAAGCGTCGCGTCGAGATTCGCTCGCAAGTCGGCGCCGCACGACATCTGGAGCAGGCCGATAGTCAGTTCCTTCGCATCGCGAGTCATCGCTTGATCAGATAGCAAACCGGATCGATGGAGCGCCAGATTGGCGATTATTAAATGTTGACTCGTCGGGGAGATCCGGCCGGAGAGATGCGGCAAGGTTGCAACCGACGTTTGTCGGTCAATAGACTGGCAAAGTTAATAAAACGCCCTTGATGGCTGACGGCCGCTGATAGCCGGGTCCTGCGCAAGGGAAGGTCGCGAACCCCGCCAGGTCCGGAAGGAAGCAACGGTACCGACTGCCGCCCTGTGCCGCAGGGGTGCCTGGCTATCATTCGACCGCCAGCCCGCTTCGATGTTAAAACTACGCTGATGGCTGCTCCGTCGACCACCTCTACTCAGGATTCGTCGGCTCATCTGGTTTTGGCGCGCAAATGGCGGCCGGATCGCTTCGCCGATCTGGTTGGACAGGAGCACGTCACACGTACGCTGGCCCAAGCGCTGAAGAGCGGTCGAATCGCCCACGCCTTCCTCTTTACGGGAATCCGAGGCGTGGGCAAGACCACTGCTGCGCGAATTTTGGCGCGATGCCTCAATTGCGAAACCGGGCCGCAGCCGGAGCCATGCGGAACGTGCGCAGCTTGCGTCGAGATTCGAACCGGCCGCGCGCTCGACGTAGTCGAGATCGACGGCGCTACCTACCGCAAGATCGACGACGCCCGCGCGATAATCGAAAATCTCACCTACCGGCCCGCGCGCGATCGCTTCAAGATCTACATCATAGACGAAGCCCATCAACTCACCGACCAGGCCTTCAATGCGCTACTGAAGACCCTTGAGGAGCCCCCGCCGCACGTCAAGTTCATCCTTGCCACGACCGAGCCGCAGAAGATGCCGGAGACCATCCTGTCGCGACTTCAACGTTACGATTTTCGCAGGATCGCATTGGCGACGATCACGGCGCGGCTTCACGATCTCGCCTCGCGCGAGGGTGTCAAACCCGAGCCGGCGGCGGTCACTTTGATCGCGCGTGAAGCGGGTGGGAGCATGCGCGATGCGGAGCGAATGCTTGAGACCGCGATCGCGCTTTCATCTGGCGCTGTGAGCGAAGCCGAGGTCGCCGCGACCCTCGGCGTGGCTAGTCGATCGCGAATCTACGGGCTCACCGAAGCGATTCTTAGAAAGGACGCGGCCGACGGCCTGGCGACGATTCGCGAGCTCTATCAAAAAGGCGCCAATCTAGAATCGCTGGCACGCGACCTGCTCGAGACGATCCGCAATCTGTCGATTGCAAGGCTTCCGTCGGGCACCACGCTCGACCTATTCGCCGAGCTGCCGGATCAGGAAACGAGCGAGATCAAGCGGCTTGCAACGATGGTCACGCTCAGCGATCTGATGCGGCTTTTTCGGGTGATGGCGCAAGCCCACGAGGAGATTATCAAATCGCCGTATCCCGACCTGTTGCTCGAGATGGCGGTGGTAAAAATGGCGACCCTCGCCCCGGTCATCGATGCAGAAGATCTGCTGCGCGCGATCGGCGCCGCCGAGGCGAGCAGCGCCGGTGACTCGGTTAAGCGGCCTGCAAGCGGCGGTACCGGTCCATCGAGCAGCGGCGCGCGCCGGGTAAAGGTCGAGGGCGAGGTCAAGGCCGACGCCCCGCGTCGAGATGAGAGTTTAAAGGTCGCACCCGCCCAAGCGCCAACGGTCGCGGCGTCGTCGAGTCAGGCGGATAAAGGCGTGGACCTTGCGGATTTCCGCGCCCACATTAAGGCCAAGAAGGCGCCGCTGGCAGGATTTATGGAGCAAGGCGCATCGCTTGGACTCGACGGCGACGTGCTGACGGTACAGATCCGCAACCAGGTCTACTCGCGCTATCTCGCTGACAACAAGAATGTCATCGGCGATCTCGCCTGCGAGTTCTACGGCCGTAAAATTTCCGTCGTGATCGCTTCAAACGGCGTGATGAATCAAGGCCCGACTACCTCCGCGATACCGCCGCTAAGCAACGGCGTTGCCGCCTTGGCGGCGGCCCAGGCATCAGGCAAGGAGGCGGCGACGGCGGGCGACGCCGAGCGCGACGCGGCGCGCAAGGCGCTCTATGCCGATCCGGCGTTGAGGGAAATTCTGGATGAGTTTCAGGGCCGTGTACTCGACGTGCGAAAAAAAAACTTGCACCGCGGGACGTGAATCGGAGGTAAGGACCAACCTCCCATCGAGTCGAGGGTTTACTTCGGGCGACCGAGTTTAGGTCTTCCAAGGAGAATCGCCGAAATTGTCACAACCTGATTTGTCAGTGTTATTGCAGCAGGCCCAGGCACTGCAGGAAAAACTAAAGCAGATGCAGGACGAAGCCGCCGGCAAGCTGGTGATTGGAAATTCCGGCGGCGGAATGGTGAAGGCAACGGTTGACGGCTCGATGCGCGTGCGGCGAATCGAGATCGATCCAGCGCTGCTGGCATCCAATGACCGAGCGATGCTCGAGGACTTGATCGTCGTGGCGATCAACGACGGACTTGGTCAGGCCCAGAGCATGATGGCCGAAGCGATGGGCAAAGCGGCCGGCCTGCCGCCGGGGTTCAAGCTGCCTGGCTTGGGCGGCGGCTGATCGGACGGCGGCGATGGCCGATACCCTCAGACGCGGTGACGCCTTGCCGCCGGCGATGAAACGCCTGGTGCACGAACTCTCGCGCCTGCCCGGGATCGGCGAGAAAACCGCTTCGCGTCTCGCCTTTAACTTGCTTAGGCGGCCGCGCGAGGACGTGATCGCGCTGGCCGAATCGCTGCTCGAAATGAAGGAGCGGATTGGGCTCTGTTCGACCTGCCTTGGACTGTCCGACACCGATCGATGCGAGGTCTGCTCCGACAGCGGGCGCGATCGCGAAGTGGTTTGCGTGGTCGAGGGCCCGGCCGACCTCTTGGCGATCGAGCGCTCGCGCAGCTACAACGGCCTCTACCACGTGCTGCACGGCGCGCTGGCGCCGCTTGATGGAGTCGGTCCTGAAGATCTCAAGATCCGCGAATTGCTTGCGCGCCTCGGCGCCAATGGCGAAGGCGAAGTACGCGAGGTTATAATAGCGACCAACGCCACCGTCGAGGGGGAGGCAACGGCGCTTTATCTCGCAAAGCTCCTGAAGCCGGTCGGAATCAAGACCTCGCGGTTGGCACGCGGACTGCCGGCGGGGGGCGATCTGGAGTACAGTGACTCCGCTACCTTGACCAGCGCGCTCACCAATCGCCGCGAGCTTTGAGTCTACAAGAAAGGACGCTCAGTTGGTTGCTTAAGCCTGTAACCGCCGCGAACTCGCGACATCGTATGTCACGGCCAGGTCATTCATTGAAATCAGCGGCGCCTGCGTGGTCCCCGCGAGTCCGGCGCGAGAAGATTAGCCGGCTTTATCTAAACGATGCGGCGGGGGTGGTTGACGACGATCTAATCGAAGAGAGCGGGGCCGGATTGCTCTGGCGATGCGGGAGCATCCTTAGCGTGTGCGAAGCCGCCGAGGGTCGGGTTTCGTGCCCCGGGTGCGAGGCGACCGTTAAGCGCAAAGGCGACGCCAAGGATCAGACGATTCGATGCGACCGCTGTGGCTGGTCGACTCGATGGGCGGACTATCAAAAGACCTACCAGCATCAGGAGCTGTATGCTCGCGGGATTGCATCGGCCGCAGACGCCTTCACTAAGCGATGGCCGCAGGCCGACACGCCGAGAGAAAAAATGCTTCTCATCGATCGCCTGATTCACGTTTGGCATTGGGAAAGCAGCCGGGTCCATGAGATAGGACGTCCGGCTGCGGTCAATCTCATAGAAGGCAGCCGCAGGCAAGTCCTCGAGCTTCTCGATCGACTGGGCGGCGGCCCTGAAGTTCCCGAAGGGGGCGCCCGATGAGGCCGGTTGAAGTTTCGATCATCAATGCGTGTGAGGACGAGCTGCTTGGCAACGCCGAGATTCGCGCCATCGTCCCGGCGCTGCAAAGACAGGTCGATCGAGACTTTGCCCCGGTGTGGGGAACTAGCGCGCACCTCTCGTTCGTGCCCAAGAACACGCCGCCCAAGCCCGGCGCGTGGTGGCTTGCGATCCTCAATAATTCGAAGTACGCGGGTATCACGGGCTATCATGATCTGACCACGGAAAAGTTGCCGCTGGGAAAAGTGTTTGCCGGGACCATGATCGAACACAAGTTGGAATGGACCGTGACCGCCAGTCATGAGCTGCTCGAGATGCTCGCCGACCCGGACTTGAGCCTCGGCGCTTTTGTCGACCGCGGCGGCAGCAAAAGCCGCTTCTATTGCTACGAAATCTGCGACCCGTGCGAAGACGATTCGCAGAGCTACAAGATCGATGGGGTTCGGGTCTCGGATTTCGTCCATCCTGCGTGGTTCGAATCGTTTCGGCGCAGGGGAAGCGCGCGATTCGATCAGTGCGGGTTGATCGATCGCCCGTTCAAATATTTGCGCGGGGGATGTGCGCTGGTGCGTGATTTGCCATCGCGGGGCGGACTCCTGCAGTTAACCGGCGGAAAGAACCACTTCAGGTTGACGCGGCTGCCCGGCGGGCGCAGAAGTCGCAGGGGGCTCCCGCGTGACCGATGGATGCCCAGCACGATCAAGTTCGCGCGCTGACCACCTCAGGGAGAAAATTTTATGGGATCACTCGACAATCGGATCGCAATAGTCACCGGCGGAAGCGGTGCGCTCGGGCGCGCTGTCACCACGACCCTGGTTAAGGAAGGCGCACGGGTCGCGGTGCCTTATATCGTCGACGCTGAAGTTCCCCTGCTCGAAGGGGCCGTCGGATCGGGAAAGTCGCAATTGCTCATCAACAAGGCCGACGTGGGGGTGGAAAGCGAGGTCAGCCGTTTCGTGAAACAGGTCGAGGAACAGATGGGCCGAATTCACATTCTGGTCAATCTGGTCGGCGGATTCTGGGGCGGCGTGAGTGTCGCGGATACCGCGCTGGCCGATTGGCAGGCCATGTTTGATCTAAACCTTAAGCCGACGTTCCTATGCTGCCGGGCGGTGATTCCGGCGATGCGTAAAAACAAATGGGGTCGCATCGTCTCGGTCACCTCTCGTACGGGTTTGACCGGCGCGGGTGACTTCGCCGCCTATGCCGTTGCCAAAGGCGCGATCGCGACTTTCACCGTGTCGTTGGCCGAAGAGCTGTTGGGCGACGACATCCTGGTCAATGCGGTCGCGCCCAGTACTATCGACACCGAGGCGAATCGCAAAGCAATGCCCAACGCCAAGCATGAGCGCTGGGTTAAGCCCGACAACATCGCGCGCACCATCGCCTACCTCTGCTCTGATTCGTGCAGTGTGACTTCAGGCTCAATCGTGCCGGTGTACGGCCGCGCCTAAAAAGCGCGCTAAGCGCGAAAGGTGGTCAGTGCTGAGGGGTTTCGGCCGGAGAGTGATCGGGCCGGGGCTCTTTTCTTTCGCGTCTGGGCAGCGCCAACCGATCCGCCACGATCTGGCAAACATCCGCGCTTATTCCCATTGCGACATGAGTGCTGATCACTTCCTCGTGGTCGATGTTGGGGCCGCCTGAACGATCAACGCAGCTCTGCCAGTGAACGATCCCGTCGCGTCGCGAGTACACGACGGTCACTGGAACTTCCCGAATCGTCAGGTCGCTGAGCGCTAGGCCACAAGGACACGATTGGGTTAGGCAACCCTCGGGATTGCCATTGAACTTACCGACCCGGGCGGCAAGCGCGCTGATCGCGGGGTGCGACGATTCAACTGGTGAATTGATGGGTGTTGCGAGCGTGATCACGCGTTCGATCATTTCCGGATTCCGGATTGCAAGCAACCTCGCGTAGACTCCGCCCAGGCTCTGTCCAATCACGACCACCGGCTCGCCTTCACGCTCATACATCCGCTCGAGCTTGGCGCCCAAGAGTTCGAGAGTTTCGCGGGGGCACCTCGAGTTCGAGAGAATTCCACCGAATTCCGAGCGATGGCCCAGATAGGCGCAAAGCGATGCCATCGGCATCAAACTTAAGTCCCCCGCCATGAAGCCGGGTATCAGCAAGATGGACTTTCCCAGCACGCGTGGAACCCTGGGAAAAGGGTAGCGGTAGGCGTAGAGCCATGAGGTGGCGGCCTCGAGTACGGACAAGGCCTCGCCCAGCAGCATCACTGAGCTAGGTGGTTTTGGGGCAAATTCGGTTTCAGAAAAGTCGGGGGTAAGTCGCGAGTTCATCTTATCTGTTGGACGGCAACTATATGATTTTCGTTCATGATTTCAAGCATGATCTGCACTTAACGGGTGCATAATAGGTGCCATTACTAACACCCCTTAAGATCGGTGTTCTTGTGCGTCCTGGACGGCTAACTGGGAGAACTGATGCAGTAACGCGAAGGTCGCTAGATCTGGAAGTTGAGGACGGATTTCCGCCGTTCGACCAGCGCCTGCAGGGTTGTACCCGCAAGGATTCCGATGACCGTATCGCGCACTTCACGCCATACGGATCGCATCGGGCAGGTGTCGTCTTTCCGGCACGGAGAGTTGGCGCCGTCTCCGAGGCATTCGACCGGTACGTAGTCACCTTCTATGGTTTGGACGACGTCGGCCATGGTTATCTTCGCAGGCGGGCGTGCCAGCATGTAACCGCCGCTTGGACCTTTCTGGCTCAGAACTAATCCACCCCGCTTTAGCTCGATGAGCAGGCGGCGCAGATAGTTCTCTGGGATTGTTTGGCTGGCGGCAATCTCTTCCACACGCAGCGGCTGCGAGGAGGGAAACCGTTCGGCCAACATGATCAGGGCCTTAAGCGAATAGTCGATGCCGACACCGAACTTCATACGGATTGGACCTGCAGACGCTTTTCAAGGTAGCACCTTAAAAGGTACATGAAAATAGATGAGTCGGCTTGTCATCTAATTAGTTGACTAAGTGAGTCATCTAAGTTACTTTTTATCGATCGCGAACTGCGGTCGGGAAGCTCGATTCAAATGCCGAAGCGGGAAGCGCCCTCCTGGGAGACCGTTCTCAAACGCAATTCGGTGGAGCGACTCAAACGAGAGTTGTTCCCCACTGAACTGTGGGGGCAATGGGATCGGTTAGCCAAGACCTCCTACGAAGCCCTGCCCGAAGAAGACATAGTGCGTCTGCAATGGTACGGCATGTACCACGACAAGCCGAAGATCGGAACTTTTATGATGCGCATCAAGATTCCAAGCGGCATCCTAAGCGCGCAAGCTTTGCGGCGAATTGGCGAAATCTCCCAGGAATTCGGCCGCGATCAGGGTGAATTGACGACCCGGCAGAATGTTCAACTGCACTACATTACGCTCGCTAGATTTCCCGAGATTTTCGAAAAATTGCAAAGCGCGAGCCTAACCACTTTGGGCGGATGCGGCGACGTGGTGCGCAACATCACGGGCTGCCCGGTGGCAGGCATCGATCGGGAAGAGTTGTTCGACGTAACCGGACTGGTCGCGGAGGCTGCGTCGTTCTTCTACGGCAATCGCGAATACTCCGATCTTCCGCGCAAGCACAAGATCTCGATTTCGTCTTGCGCGTATCAATGCAACGCCCCCGAGATCAATTGCCAATCGCTCATAGCTACCATCAAAGACGGCCGCGAAGGGTTCGCGGTTCGGGTGGGCGGCGGTCAATCTTCGACGCCGCGCATCTCGCGCCATTTGGGCGTGTTTGTCGCGCGCGAGCAGGCGCTTGCGGTGATGCGGGCGATTATCGACGTGTGGCAGGGCACCACCGAGTATCGGATCTCGCGGGTGAAGGCGAGGCTCAAGTTCATGATCGATGACTACGGGACGGCAGAGTTCCGCAGGCTCGTCGAGACCCGGCTGGGATATCCGCTCGAAGACCTGGACGCGATGCCGTTGCCAGAGGCCGAAAGCGATCACA
>DASXNP010000296.1:0-1620 GCA_036494985.1 Binataceae bacterium (SeqCode) | reverse complement strand
GCATGAGGTCCGCCCGACGTGATTCTCGCGGTTTGCGTTAACCCTGCTAACGCCGAGTAGACGGTCTCCCGATTTTTGGAGAACCTTCCGACCAGTTTTCCTCTCGACCTTCCCGCACGGCTGCGCTAAACCCGTCCCATTGAGATGAGGCACAGGCTGTCATGAGCAAAGAAGAACGTCGGGGATGGATAATCATCGCGGCATTGTTTGTAAACCTGCTGGTGGTCTTCGGCGGCGGCTACAATTCGGGCGGTGTTTTTCTCACTCCGCTGATCAAACAATTCGGATGGTCGCACGCACAGGTTTCTTCGCTGCAAGCGACGCTTGCCCTGGCCGCCGGGATTTTCGTTGTGCCCGTCGGATGGCTCCTAGATCGGGTTGAAGCACGCGTCGTGATGGTTGGCGGAATCGTGCTTGCAGGGCTGGGCTATCTCGTCGCCAGTCGGGCTGATTCTTATGCTCTCATGCTTGGTGCCTACTCCATCCTCGGAGTTGGCATTGCGGCTGGCACTTTGTTGCCCGCCTCGATGGTGGCCGCGAACTGGTTCGAAGCCAAGCGCGGGCTCGCGCTCGGCGTAACGATGGCGGGTACCGCGCTGGGTGGCAGCCTGATGACGTTGGTTGCAACTCGCGCAATCATGCTGGGCGGATGGCGAGCCGGCTACGTGGCGCTGGCCGTTCCGATGTTCGTGGTTGCAATTCCGGTTGTGTTGCTGATAGTTCGCACGCGTCCGGCCGCTTCCTCCACCGCGAGTGTCAGCGTCGCCGATGGCAGTGCAAATCTGCCTGGGCTGGAAGTTGGCGAGGCGCTGCGCGGCCGCTCCTTTTGGATGATCTGCATCGCGCAGTTTTGCTTCGCGCTTGCGGTCGCCGGCGGCGGATTGCATCTGATCACCTATCTGATCAATGTCGGCTACACACCCTTGAATGCCGCACGCGTGATGAGCACGCTGTTCCTCACCTTGGCGGTCGGCAAACTGGGCTACGGTTTTTTCTCCGATCGCTTCAGCGGCCGTGCTTCACTTTTCGTGGCCCTGTCGGTCACAGCGGTCGGCCTCCTCTTGGTTCTCACCCTCTCGAATCGGGGGATGCTAATCCCATTCATCATTGTGTTTGGACTGAGCTTTGGCGCGCCGCTGGTGCTGGTGCCGGTAGTAATGGTTGAATCGCTCGGCCTCAGGCGCTTCGGTTCGCTTTCCGGACTCGCAGGGCTGCCCAACACGCTGGGCGCCTTTCTCGGCCCGGTCATCGGTGGAAGACTGTTCGATGTTACCGGCAGCTACACTTTGACCTTCGAGCTTTTCGCGCTGATTCTCTTCGTCGGCGCAATCTCGGTGCTCGGGTGCATTCCGTTGTCGCGCACGCAAGCCACTCAAGCGACCGTGGCCGCACCATCGCCTACCGCCGCTTGAGCGCACCGGGTAGTCGCACGGTTGCGCGGAAGGTGGGATCTTAGCTGCTAGTTTCGACGGCGAGGCGGCGCCCATACGCTTCGCCGGTGCTTCGAGAAATCCGCAACCGATCTCGTCGCGCAAAAGCCCGCGAAGCTTCGCCGGGCACGGTGCGAGTCGCGGTCTAGTCGAAGAGGATAGCCTTGGCCTTGGCGGTGTCGGTGTATTC
>DASXNP010000295.1:0-4573 GCA_036494985.1 Binataceae bacterium (SeqCode) | reverse complement strand
TGGCCGTCGGTGACCTTCAAAAGGTTGGTCTTGTCGCTGTAATGGCACTCAATCGGGTTCCACTTCAGGTTCTTGTAGGCCAGCACCCGGCGCACCTTTTCACTAAAAGGCGACACCGTGTACTGATAAAGATTGATCGCGCCCATGGCTTCTCCGCTTAGTTCAAATTCGCTCCACACTCAGCTTAATCGGCACCTGATCGCGCAAGAGCCGCCGCACGTGGCATCCTCGCTCCGCGATCTCGATCAGCTTGTGGAGCTTATCATCGCTCTCGGGAGTCTCAACCCGCAGTTCCATTTCGATCGACTCCACGTGCCCCTTCTCGTTGGAGCGCGCGACCATCGAGGTCCGTCCGAGCTCTAGCTTTCGCGCCCGCGCCGCGGCTCTCAGCGACATCAGCAGGCACGACCCTAGCGCTCCCAAAAACCCCTCAACCGGCGAAGGGTCGCCCGGCGCCTCGCCGTGCAACTCCCACGAATGACCACCGTGCGAGACCCGGGTATGCATCGCGTTGCCGATCGCGTCGATCCTCACCTCCCGCACTTTAGCGGGCGGCTGGGGTTTGGGGGCGCCAAACTCTCCTTCTTCAAGAATCGCTTTAACTCTTGTGGTGAAGCGTGCGGCGGTTGCACCGTCGATGCCGCGGTGGTCGTAAGCGATGGCGATTTGCATCGCCGGTCTCACCTCGGCGCGTCCGTCAACCGCCAGCACTTCGTCGCGAATCGCCCCGACAAACATCAGCGCGGATTGCGGCGCGAAGATAACCGGAGTGCCATTCTCGACGCCGAACGCCCCGAGGTTCGAAACCGTGAAAGTAGCACCCTCCAGTTCGGCGGGGGTCAGACGCTTGGCGCGTGCCTTCTCAGCTAGCTTCGCTACTTGCGCGCCAAGACCGCCCAGATCGAGCGCGTCCGCGCCATGAAGGACGGGAACGATGAGCCCCTCGGGCGTATCGACGGCTACGCCCAAATTGATTTGATCGTAAATCAGCATCTCGCCGTCGGCATAGCTCGCGTTGATCCGCGGGTTTTCCTTCAAGGCACGGACGGTCGCAGCCAGTACGAAATCCGTAATCGAATGGCGGGTGGCGCCATCGCTGAGCGCCTTGCGCGCCTCCAGCGTCCGGCTCATGTCTACTCGGCTCATTTGCACGAAATGCGGAATCGCATTCCAGCTGGCGGTTAGGTTGCGGGCGCCGACCGCTTGGATTCGGGTGAGCTTCTCGCGCCGCGCCGGCGAGAGCGCTGCGCTCGGCCCGGGCGTCGCGCTGGCCGCGGCGCTGCGCTTGGGGGCAAGTGCGCCGCGCGACTCGATCACGCGGCGCACGTCGTCCTCCGTTACCAAGCCGTTGGTGCCGCTTCCATTGATTGCGCCGAGGTCGACTCCGTTCTGCGACGCGAGCTTTTTTGCCCGCGGCGATGCCAGCGCGCGCGACGGAGTCGCACTGGTCACGGCGGCGCCGGTCTTGGCGGCCCCGGCGTAGCTCTTTCCCGGGGTGGGTGCGAGGCCCACGGGCGTCGCAGGCGACATCGGCTCTCCGGCTTGCTCGATCACGCCTAGTCTTCCGCCCACGGCGACCACCTCGCCCTCGCCGGCGCTCAGCGCGCCCATCACTCCCGCCCCCGGCGACTCGATCTCAACCTCGGTCTTGTCGCTCTCGATTGTCAGCACCACCTCGCCCTCGCCCACCGACTCGCCCGGACGCTTGTGCCACTTAAGGACCTTCCCTTCAGTCATCGTGTGCCCAAGCTTGGGCATCTGGATCACAATCGCCATGGTTGCTCGGGTCAGTCGCGGAAAATGCCTTCCGGGAGGAACTTCGAATCAGGAGAGCAGCTCGCGGCACGCGCTGTAGATTTTTTCTTCGTTCGGGATGACGAAGCGCTCGAGCGCGGCCGCGGTTGGAATCGGCACGTCTGGAATTGCGACCCGCCTAAGCGGCCGGTCCAGATATTCAAGCGCCTCCTCCATCAGCATCGCACCGATCTCCGCGCCCACGCCCAGCGTCTTGTAGGCTTCTTCTGCAACCACGATCTTGCCGGTCTTCTTTACCGACTCGATTATCGCCGAGCGGTCAAACGGGCTTACCGACCGCGGATCGATCACCTCTAGATTGTGACCCTCCTGCGCGAGCCGCTCGGCCACCTTCAGCGCCTTCGGCACCATCGCGGAAAACGCCACCAGGGTCAGCGCGTCGCCTTCCCGCCGGATCGCCGCTTTGCCCATGGGCACCGTGAAATCAGGGTCGTCGGGAACCTCGCCCTTCGTCGCGTAAAGCAGTTTGTGCTCGAAATACAACACCGGGTTGTCGTCGCGGATTGCGGTCTTGAGCAAGCCCTTGGCGTCGGCGGGGGTCGCCGGTGAGACGATTCGAAGTCCGGGCGTATGCATGAAGAACGCTTCCGGACATTGCCCGTGCTCGGGGCCTACGCCAGCCGCGCCCGACGGGCAGCGCACGACCATCGGAATCGTGAACGCGCCGCCGTGCACGTAGCGCCACATTCCTGCCTTGAGCACAATCTCGTCGGCTGCGGTAAACAGGAAGTCGGCGAATTGCAGCTCCACGATCGGCCGCAGCCCGGTGATCGCGGCGCCGACCCCCGCGCCCACGATGGCGTTTTCGGAAATCGGTGAATCGAATACCCGTTGGTCTCCGAACTGTTCCTTCAGGCCTGCTGTGATCCGAAAGATCCCGCCGAAATTCGCAACGTCCTCGCCGTAAAGAATCACGCTCGGATCGCGCCGCATCTCTTCGGTCATCGCCTCGCGGATCGCCTCCGCGTACGTGATCGTTCTCATCTACTATAGCCTCGACAACACCTTCAGGTTGCTAAAATCGGCATCGGCCGCATCTGACGGTCGATCCTAAACGTACACCCCTTCCAGGGCGCTCTCTGGATTGGGAAACGGCTGCGATTGCATATACGACACGGCGCGATCGATCTCGGCCTTTGCCTGGGCGCTTATCTGGTCGCGCTTTGCATCATCGATGAGCCCGTCGCTTAGGAGCTTACGCTCGAAGACTACGATCGGATCCCGCCGCCAGTGCTTCTCGACTTCCTCGCGCGCCCGGTAGTTGTCCGGGTCGCCGATCCAATGGCCCCACAGTCGGTAGGTTTTTCCTTCAATCAAAGTGGGCCCCTCGCCCCGGCGCGCCCGCGCCCTCGCTTGCGAGACCGCTTCATATACCTGTTCGACTTCGTTGCCGTCGACAATCACACCCGGGATGTTGTAACCCTTCGCGCGATCGGCGATGTCGGGATTCGCGGTTGAGGTTTCGGTCGGCACCGAGACCGCCCAGCCGTTGTTCTCGCACAAAAAGACCACGGGTAGCTTGCGCACCGCGCACAGGTTGAGGCTTTCATGGAAGGTACCCCGATTCGAGGTGCCGTCGCCGAAAAAGCACAGCACCACCCGGTCTTCGTTCTTTACCTTGATCGACAAGCCGGCGCCGGTCGCGATCGGAAAGCATCCGCCGAGCGTGCCGCTTTCGCCCAGGATTCCGAGCTCCGGCGCGACCACGTGCATCACGCCGCCTCGACCGCGATTCGTGCCGCCCTCTTTGCCTGCCAGGTCGCAGAGGATCTTGCCGAGCGAAACTCCGCGCGCCACCCAGTATGCGACGCCGCGATGTGCATACATCAGATAGTCCTCTGGTCGCAGCGCCTCGATGGCCGCGACCTGCAAAGCTTCCTGGCCGACTCCCGGATGCATAAAGCCGCCTGCCTGCCCCGATTTGATCAGCTCGGCGATGCGCTCTTCGAGGCGCCGGCTAAGCACCATCTTTCGATAAATCTCAAGTCTTACTTTAGTATCCATGCGCCGCTCCTGGATGCTTCAAACCGCGCTCAGTTCCACAATCGGGATTTGCCGGGTGGTCCTCTTTTGATAGTCGGCGTAGGCCGGGTGGATCGCGAGCAGCCCCGGCCATACGTCCTTGGCCTCCTCACTCGACAACGTCCGCGCGCGATAGTTGCGCCTGTTCGCGCCGACTTCGACCTTGACCTCCGGATTCGCCGCGAGGTTGAGATACCAATCCGGCGCTTTGTCGCTGCCGCCGTACGAACCGACCAGGTGCAGCCTGCCGCCCTTCTCATAGAACAAGAGCGGCTTGGTCGATTCTTTGCCGGTCTTCCTACCCCTGGTAGTAAGCAGCAGGATGTTGCGATTAAACGGCAAAGCCCACCCGCCCATGCGGTAGGTGCTAAGGTGGATCCAGCTCACCACCCTTATCATCTGCGCCGTCAATGGATCTCGCGTCATCGACTGTGTTCCCTCGCAAGCCTTAGCTGTGGGCCACGTTTTGTTCAATCGAATCGCACTAAACACGGCGCGGCGCAAACGCTATCCTTCATCTAATGGTGCCAGTCGCGCTTACGATCGCCGGCTCCGATTCAAGCGGAGGCGCCGGAATGCAGGCCGACCTCAAGGTCTTTACCGCCTTTAGGGTCTATGGCGCAGCCGTTCTCACCGCCCTTACCGCCCAGAACACGAGCGGAGTCCGCGCGATTGTCAATCTGGATCCCGACTTCGTCGTCGCCCAATTAGACGCGGTGCTCGATGATTTCGAGGT
>DASXNP010000294.1:0-3977 GCA_036494985.1 Binataceae bacterium (SeqCode) | reverse complement strand
CGACTGACAGCCCGGCTGACCCGGCGACCTGCTCAATCCACTTTTCCCTTTCGGGCAATTCGGGCGTAGCTCGCGCCGCGAGCGCAGCGTTGACACGCGATTGGATCCAAGCTTGATCCCCACGCAAGGCAGCTCGATAGGCCGCAAAGGTCCGCTTGAGGAGCGTTGCAGCCGGATCCTCCTCGGCGCCAGCCATCGCCAAAGGAAGCTTGCTCAGCAAATAGCTAGCTGTACCACTCTTAGTGATGCCATCGTGAATTTGGTCAAGGACAGTCTGCATCGGATCGTCGATGACAAGGCATTGATCCGCCTGCTCAAAGATTGCTTGAAGCTCCATCCAATGACCGCTGATCTTGTTACTTTGATTGTCGAAGTCGATGACTTTGCTTGGCACAAGCAAAACGAAGCCTTGAGCCCCCTCGCCAGCACGCCCTGCGCGTCCGGCCGCGTTCAGAAGCTCATGTGCCTCCAGCTTCTTCATCTTATCGGCATCGGGGTCGAAACGACTGTCGCCTGAGATGATCACCACCTCACTCGGGAGGTTCATTCCTTGTGCTAGTGTCGATGTGGCAAAGAGAGCGCGGACGCCGTTGGGTCGCCGGAATAGGCTTTCGTGAAGCTCGCGCTCCTCGCGCAGCAGCAGAGCATGATGGCTGGCGGCACCCGTACGGACTAGGCCGTCGTCATCCACCTTGAGATAGCAATACTCCGCGCCGCCCATCTCCTCCACGGTCAGCTCGCGCCACCGTTGTTCCTCCTCGGTCAACGCGACCTCGTTCGGCTCGATGCGGGCGGGAAATGCGTTGACGCAGCTTTCGCAAAAAACCGTCGTCTGCACGAACACCAGTGTCTTCATACCCGCGCCGACGGCCGCAGCGGCAATCGCACCGCTCGTCTGGTTGCCGTTTGGGGTCAGATACCAACCACCGCCCCGCTGCCGGCCGGTCGCGAGCAACTGGGGCTCAGCGATGAGCTTGAGTAACGCATAATCTTCACGATTAGTCGTGCTCCAGGTTTGGAGCAGGCTAAATAGTCCAAATGGGGACGCTCCCAGCTCACGCCGGGTTTGCGTGGGCGGGTCTCGGTGATTGGGATGGTCCCTTCGCGCCTTTGCAAGCTTGTTATTGAGCGCCTCGATCTGCTGGGCAGGATACACTACGCAGCCGCGCACCTGTCGCGTGGGCTTCCAGGCGAGGTCGAGCGTCAGACACCTGCGTCCAGTCAGATACTCGAGCCACCCCGCGATCTCGGCGGTGTTCTTCATCATCGCCGACAAGAGCAGGAAGTCCGCCTCCGGCGCGATTTGGCTGAGATTCAGGATCGCCAACATCGCGTCCAGGCCGCGGCGACTGCGATCCTCTTCGCGTGGATGAAGCAAATGGCATTCGTCGAACACGATCAGCCCAAGATCGGCAAAGACGTCCGGCTGCAGCGACAGTAGCATCAAGCAACGTTCCGGCGTGGTAACCGTGACTTCGGGAAGGACATAGAAGTCGTCAAAGCTGACCTCGTCATCGACATCGCCGATGACCTCGTACATACGGAAAGTGTTCTGGAGGGCTCGCGTCGTTTGGCCGACAAGCGCATGCGTCGGGGCGAGGAACACGACCTTCTCGCTGCGCAGCAGCGCGGTGGCTATCTTAAGTTCAGCCAGCGTCGATTTGCCGGCCCCAGTCGGGAAGCTGATCGCTGAGGAGACGCCCTGCTCAAGATAACCGCTGGCGATCGCATCACGATGGTTGCGCCATAGGTAAGGTCGCGTCCGTGCCATCCGGCGCAAAACCTGCCACCAGCCGCCTTCCTCTGCGCCGCCCGGCGTAGGAATACGGGTTAGTGCGGTGGCGATGAGATCGCGCTCCACGGCAAGTAACAGGTTGGCGAGGTGCAAGGGGCCGGGATAGAGGCTATAAACGAGCTCGCCCGAATCCAGCACCCCTTCGATCGGCTCAACGCACAGCGCCTTAACGCGTTCAAAGATCGCGGATGCGGGCTCAACCCCACCTGTCGCCGGGCCTCGGTCGACTCTGGCACGCAGCTGGCTAGCGAGGCGTCGCACCCCTTTGAGCAGCATGTACTGTAATGCTTGAAGTGCACTTGCCGCGACATCCCCCGGCTTAGTGTCGAGTTCGGGGAGATCGGGCCGGACAATGTCGAACAGCCGCCCCTGTGCCAAGTTGCGAATGGCGATCAGCAAAGCCCTTTCGACCGCCCCAGTCTGGTCGAGGTCAGGCAGAATTCGCTTCGCGGCTTCGGCCGCGTCGGCATGCGCCTCGGCGATCAGGAAGAGCAGAGCCGCACATACATCTGAACTGACCGCGGCCGTGTCGATCCGGCTGACCGCGCCGCCACGCCCGAGGCCAAGCGTCACTACCCGGTGAGCGGAAGCAGCAACAAAAGCTGCGGCAGCGCGGTTGTCACGGTCAGGAAGAAGCGCGGCATAGGCTTCGTGCGCCGCGGCAAGGCGGCGCAACTCAGCGAGCGTTGTGGCGAGTGCTTCCGTGCCATCATCCTCGCCGATCCCACCGCGCATGCGGATCCGCGCAGAGACGATGTCGGCAAACGCTTCGGTGAGCCGCTTCGGCAGTCGCTCAAGATCCAGACCATCGAGTGGTGGGGCGCGTTGGATTAGCGCTGAGGTAGCCTGGTCAAACATCGGCTGCGATCATCTCCACCTTTGCGATCACCCGCGCCGCGAACGCCTCCATCCAGTCGCGAAGCCGAGGGAGGTAGATTGTGTCCGCCCGGCGCCGCTCGATGCCACCGGGCACCTTCTGGTCGAAACCATCGAACAGCTGCGCGCGTGCGCTATTGCTATTGTGCGTGTCATTGATCGTGACGCTTACGCGGTAGCGCCGAGCATCCTTCCAGAGGATGTTGGCGATGGCCGCATCGACATCGAAACCGGCATCAGTCGCAGCGCGCGTATCGAGCATAGCGCTAACCTCGTGGGTTAGCTCATTAAGCCGCTCGCCAGCCTCAAGCGCAACGATGCCCGGCCAGACATCTTCGCGGATCGTCGATCGCGCGTTCTCTGTTGCCTTATCTTCGAAGACGACAATGGCAGTAACCACCTTGCCGTCGTCAGATAGCTCCAGCTGCAACCCATCGAATCCTTTGTCGGCTCTACGAATATGTGGCGCGCGCGTGAGCGATCCCGAGGGAGCTTGGCTCGCCGCGATCCACGATATTGCCTGGAAGATCCAGCCGTCACGGTGCCACGGTTCCTCATTCTTGCCGCGAGTGAGCAGCTTGATCGCCGCCTTGGCTTGCTCCGTAGTAGCGGTGGGCCCCGCGACGCCCGCTCCGCTCAGGATCTTTGCGACGTGGCGATATTGCCCAAGCGCGATCCGCGCTACCCGCTCGGCAAGCTCATTCTCGTCGGCAACCGTCCATGACCAGCCGTGGCACAAGTCACCGTGGTCGATTTTCGCGAGCGTAAGCGTCACGTTCGGCCGCGCGCAGAAAGTACGGGGGCACTTCCCATGACACAACGGAGCGGCGACTCGTGAAAGGTGCTAAGCACGGACTTTATTTCGACTACCATGCGCCCGAGCGAGGACGATCCCACGGGACCATAGTCAAGGATAGTTTAAGGCCTCCTTTCGAGCGATAGGCTGCCTGCAAGGAGAGCTCGCCTTGCGGCGTCCAACTGCTCTCGGCCCCCGAACCGGACATAAGCTATGCGCGCTGTCATTTTCGCTTTCGTGCGCATTAGGACCGTTGCCCACTCGGCGCTTTGCATCTCATCCTGGAGGACTCGCTTCGCCGGGTGCAGAGTTCGGCCGCTACCAATGGGCCAAGCACCGACAGGATGGGGCGATCGGATCGCAATCGGCCTCACACATGAGGAGATACGGTGAAAAAACCCAACCGAGTCAAAGCCGCCATGCGGGCCGGGCGCAAGGCATACGGCTACAACCTTTCCTTCCCGTCCCCATGGGTGATCGACATTCTGGGGAAGCTCGACTTCGATTTCG
>DASXNP010000293.1:0-4692 GCA_036494985.1 Binataceae bacterium (SeqCode) | reverse complement strand
ATCAATTTTCGTTTTGCGCACCCGCCGACACGTATACGATCGAGCGTCTGGAGAGCGGAACCCTGGTCAACGGACCGATCTCGTTAAAGCTCCCGGTTCCGGCTGCGCAATCCACCCCATGCCCGAGCGTCTGCGGATCGAGCTTCGCCAATTGCCCGTCACCGTGCGTCAACACCCCTGCAGGCAACATTTGATACCCGCTCGAATGTCGCGTTTCCCATCAATGGCCGTCAAAGCGGCCGCCGCGGTGCTGTCCGCCAGCTTGCTCGCCGGCTGCAACGGGTTGACCGGCGGCTCCACCTCCTCCCAGCCACCGATTCCCCCGCAAACCAGCTTCAATGTCGTCGGAGACCCGGGAACACCGTTCATCGCTACCATTTGGGACACGAATGTCTCTTACGACATCAGCGGCTCGATTCCGTTGTCGGTGGGCTTCGTCAACAACGTCCCGCCGGTACAAATGACGGTGGTAAAAAAGACTGGCACCAACGCGCTGCTGAGCGTTGAGATAACAAACTTATTCGGCAGCTTGCAGGTGGCTTCAACCAGTATGCCGTTTGGCAGCGCAAGCGTGCAGTTCGGCGGATTTATTACTCAGAAGCCGCCGCCCGCATTTCCCGATGTGCGCTTCTTCGTCAAGGGCCCCTTCGGCGGACTCTTCACCGCTCTGATCGAAGATCAAAGCACGGGGTTCGTCTCGCAAGCCTCGGCGCCGAACCTTATCTTGTTTGAGGCGCCGCGAGGAACTGTGGTCGGACAGTTCACGGCGAATGTGGCGCTCGGCAATCTCGACATTGATATGATCAACAACGGTGCGGTCATCGCCCGAGGTGTCGGGGGGCCGAATCTTGTCGTGAAATAACCCTGGAGGCCGAAAACCGGGTCAACATACCGTCCGGTATGTGACAAAATCTCGGACCGAAGGGTTGTTACCATACGGTTAGTTTGTGGCAAACTATCCAAACGCGAGTCGATTTGACAGACCGTGTATCGATGATCGAAGTTAGGTCAATGTTGGTTTACGGCAAAGGATGGAGACCGGGCCGGCACCGGCTCTGATCGATGAAATCAACGCTCGGACGGCGCGCCATGATGGTCGCGCTGATCGTTCTTGGGGCGCTCGCCGTGATTCCGGGAGTGCATTACTACTCCTACGTCAAGACGCACGTCTCGACTGACGACGCCTACGTAGATGGGACCGCGGTGCTAATCGCTTCGCGGGTGTCTGGAACTGTCGACCAGCTCAACGTGCAGGAGAATTGGCTCGTCAAAAAGGGCGATGTTTTGCTTACGCTGGATCCGCGCGATTTTGAGGTGAGGGTCGATCAGTTAAGGGCCCAAGTGGAGCGCGCGCGCGAGACCGTCGATCAGCTGTATTCCGAGGTATCGGCCGCAGACGCCGGTCAAAAACTGGCCGACTCGCAATTGGCTCAGGCGCAGCTCGATTTCAAGCGCGCCAAGGAGTTGCAGGACAGCGGAGTAGTGTCGCGCGAGTTCTTCGATCGGGCCCAGACCTCGCTCGCGATGGCGAAGGCCAACCAGACTCTGGCCCAGCGCGAAGCCGATCGGGCTCGAGCGGCCCTTGGCGGAGAGACTCAAGACCACGCGCGTTACCATCACGCGATCGTCGAGCAGGCGACTTCTACGCTCGATGCCGCCAAGCTCGATTTGGGGTACACCAAAATCATTGCCCCGGTCAACGGGATAATCACCCACAAGACCGTCCATACGGGGAATCGCGTGCAGGCCGGCCAGCCGCTTTTGAGCATCGTACCGATCGACAGCCTCTACGTGACCGCGAATTTCAAGGAGACCCAACTGACCGACGTAAGAGTCGGTCAGAAGGCAGACATCGAGGCCGACATCTATCCGGGCTTTACCTTTCACGGCCACGTCGATTCTATCGGCTTCGGCACGGGCGCGGCCTTTTCATTGCTGCCGCCCGAAAATGCCACCGGCAACTGGGTGAAGGTGGTGCAGCGAGTTCCGGTGAAAATCCTGCTCAACGATACGCCGCCCGAGGACAAACAACTGCGAATGGGATTGTCGGTGAACGTCGCGATCGATATCAGCGATACGAGCGGCTCCCTGCTGTCATCACAGTTACAGCGCGAATTCGACAAATCGCGCCAGTATCAGCGCGACCATCCGATGTCGAATTAGACTCGGTAAAGGTCCGGATTTGCTCGAAACGCAAGCCACGACCGGAATTCGTGGCTGAAAACGACGCGGCCGACCGCGACCGCACTGGGGAGAGTGTGGCAGCCGTCCGCGCTTCGCCAGGCCCTGTCTATCGGAGCTTCGAATCAATACAACAAAGGTCGATGGCGCAGGCGCGGCCGATTTCTTTGACGCGACCAGCAAGCCGAGCGCAGGCCTTTCTCGCGCTTGCCAGGCCCAGTCAATGGCTCAAGAACGGAGTCGTGCTCGCGGCGCTGGTCTTCAGCCGTCATCTGTTTGACCCCATCTCTGTAATCACGGCGCTTACTGCGGTGGTGGCTTTCTGCGCGATCTCCAGCGCGGTCTATGCGCTTAACGACCTGCTTGATCGTGAAGCCGATCGGGTCCATCCGGAGAAGCGTTTTCGCCCGATTGCTGCGGGCGACCTCAGCGTCGGCGACGGGGTCACTGCAGCGGTCGGCCTATGCGTATCCGGCCTGATTCTCTCGATGCTGATTGGACGGGGTTTTGTGGTTGCCGTTGTGCTCTATCTGCTGCTCCAATTAGCTTACTCGGCGTTTCTCAAGCGCATTGTGATCGCCGACCTTATAGCAATCGCGCTAGGCTTCGTTTTGCGCGCTTGCGCGGGGGGAGTCGCGATTGGAGTCGAGGTTTCGCATTGGCTGGTATTCACCACCTTTCTGCTCGCACTGCTGATCGCGCTTGGCCGACGGCGGGCCGAGTTGATTGCTCTGGGTGCCTCGGCAAGCTCGCATCGCAGCGTGCTGTCGGATTACACGCAGGGGCTAATCGATCAGCTCGTCACCCTAGTCAGTGCCGCCACGCTGGTCGCCTATATGATCTATACGGCATCGCCGGAAGTTGAAGCCAAACTCGGGACTCAGCATCTCTATTTGACGGTTCCTTTCGTCGCCTTCGGCCTCTTCAGGTATTTGTACCTAGTCAATGCAAAGGGCGAAGGAGGCGATCCTTCTCGATTGCTGCTCAAAGATCGGCAGCTGCTCGCATCAATGATTCTGTGGATCGCGGCAGACGTTGCGGTTTTGTACGTATAGCCCTCGACCCCTCGTCGCTTCCTTCAGAATCTCGGGAGCCCATTTTTAAGGTCAGTCGATCCATCGACCAACCCATCTAGGTTCGTGCCGCTTGAAGAACCAAATCTTAATTTCCAGACTTATCCTCAAAGCGTCTCGCGCAACGGCGGCGCTTTGGAGTGGGGCTTTGCGATTGTCCGTAGAGTGGGGCCAAGCAGAGATTTTAGCCGACTGCTCTCTTCGCCCCAGCACAGTTTACGACCCGGTTTATGCACCCGCAAAAGTTGGTGTTTTCAAGTGTCGTTGCCTGCGATCATTCCAAACATTCGAGTTTCTCAATCGTCAAACCCTGCAACTTGCCGGGCTCAAATCAGAGTTCATCGACTGACCATTTGGGAGCGTCTTCGACGCTGATCCGTAGAGTAGTAGCGATGGCTTTGCAGTACGTCCAATCGTGACCTCGGTCGCCGAAGCACGTCGCGGTCGGACACGTCGCCCTTGGCGCATCTCCACGCGAAACCTCCAGGGTTCCGGCGACTATCTGGGCTAATATTGGGTGGTGAAGATTCCGGGGCGGCTGTTGCGGCCGACTAGGGGATTGTAGCCGAATGGGTTCTTGCCGAAGGAGCCGATGCCACCGAGCGTAACCTGTACCTGGAACTGCAGATCGTGCGGGTTGAGCGTGTCAATCGCACCGGTATCAATGGCCCAGCAATCACACTTCGATTTGACCCGTACTCCGTATTCGGCGGAAGTCATTTGCCCGTTGCTCACGTCATAGCTTGGGGCATAGTAGAGTCCGAATCGATCGAACATTTCGTAGTACGCGCGAATGCTGATCGCTTCGGCGCTGACCCGTCCCCCGATAAAAGTGTAGCCAATCTGCAGGAAGGAGCCGCCCACCAGTTCGCGGCCGGTAGCCAGCCGCGGCATCTTGAGCTCCTCCCAAGGCGGTCGCAGGTTCAAATAAACGCTGGCGCTGCTGAGCTTACGGTCGGTCGAGCTATAGTCAGTCAGGCCGCCAAGCGAAACGATGTTGTTGGGGAAGAAGTTGGCGACCGCTTCCGAGTCCGACAGGCGCGAGCCCGTTCCGGTGACGCTGTGGAGCACATCGTATGCCTGAAGCAGCGTGAAACGCGCGATTTCGGCCGTATTGCCGCCCCTTGCGCTGTAGGTCGTACTCGCGGTGGGGCCCAAGGGCGACTGAGCTGAGTCGCTTTGATCGCCCTGCTGTCGCGTGGGTAGTGGCGGCGGCTCAGCCGCACCCCCGTACTGGGCGAAAATGCGCGAGGTCACGCCCGCAGTAAAGAGGCTACGGCCGTTGACTCGGTCGGTTTCGTCGAAAAGCGGCAGATCATTCTGGTTATAATTCGGCACGTAGTTGTAAGTTACCAGCGGTTCGATGGTGTGCTTTAGTCGTTTGATGGCTCCCCAGTTGACGCGGTAGATGCGGTCGAGCACCGTTCCGATCTGCGCT
>DASXNP010000292.1:0-7052 GCA_036494985.1 Binataceae bacterium (SeqCode) | reverse complement strand
CGGAAAACTTTCACGCATCTACCAAGCTCGTTGAATCGACCCCAGACCTCAGCGAATTTACTGGCTGATTGCGCAGCCCCGCAGCAGTTTGATAGAAGCGAAAGTTCGGCGAAAGTGGTCTTCTTGGCGAAGGCGCGGTCGTGGTGAATTCGACGGCGGGTGACAGCGTAGGCCGGCGGCATTGGTCCGCTCGCGAGAAGCTCTACGCGTTCCTTCAGGAACGTCCGGGCGGTGCAGACTCGGCCGAACTGGCGGGCTTGCTACTTAGCGGCGTGGGTTCCGATCCTCAAGCGATCGCGCGCTTTGTCGGCCACCTGCTGGGTGGCGACCCGAACTTTGTGCGCGATCCGGTGTCTTCATTTTGGAAGCTCGCAATCCATCAGACGCTGCAGGTCAGTCTCGAAGAGGCGAGCTTTGTGGTCGTCGATCTCGAAACCATTGGCGGGTCTCCAGGCCCGGGTACGATCATCGAGATTGGCGCCTACCGCATGCGCGGACGCGGGGTCGGCGAGTCGTTTCAATCGCTAGTCCGGCCGCGCAGTCCGATTCCGCGATTCATCGCGCGCCTTACCTCGATCTCGAACGAAATGGTTGCGGCGGCACCAACCAGCGAGGAGGTAATGCCTGCGTTTCGTGATTTTCTTGGCGACGCGGTGCTGGTCGCGCACAATGCGCAGTTCGACCATTCCTTTCTTGACTTCGAATTTCGCCGCTTGTTCGGAATCGGTATTTGCAACCCGGTGCTGTGCACGTTGCGACTCGCCCGCAGAATGTTGCCTTCGCTTGGCCGCAAAAGACTGGATGCGCTCGCCGAGCATTTTGGACTCTCAACCCAGGGGCGCCACCGCGGATTGGGTGACGCGCGGATGGCCGCCGAACTGCTTTCGATCTTCATTGAAGGGGCGCAGCGCCTGGGGATTACCCGGCTCGATCGTCTGCTTGACTGGCAGCAGCGAAACGCATCGTGCAAACGAATTGAGCGCCACGTTCCGCCTGAGGTGATCGCCGCGATTCCCCCCGAGCCCGGCGTCTACCTGATGCGCAACGAACGCGGCGATATACTTTATGTAGGTAAAGCCCGCAGGCTAAGGGAGCGGGTCGCCTCGTATTTCAACGGCGGCCTTTCACGCAATGCCAAAGTAATCGAGCTTGTCAGCCACGTCCATCAGCTCGAGACCCGCGTAACGGATTCGTCGCTAGAGGCGGCGCTTTTGGAGTCGCGTTTGATCCGCGAACTCAAGCCGCCCTACAATCGACTACTGAAAAGCGCGCCGGCCGCTTACTTCATCAAACTCGATCAGAGAAACGAATTTGCACGGCTGACGTTCGGAACGAAACTGAGCCGCGGCGGCGCCGTGCTCCAATTCGGCCCGTTCATTGGTCGACGGCGGGTGGCTAAAGCGGTGCGTGCCCTCTCGCGGATGCTCGGCCTGCGCACTTGCACCAAACGCCTGCTCCCTGACCCTGCTTTTTCGCCCTGCATCTATGGCCAGATGGGTCACTGCTCCTCACCGTGCAACCAAAAGATCGACGCCGACGCGTACGCGGCGAACGTCAGGCGCGCGGCCGATTTCGTCAACGGTCATGCGGGAGGGATTCTCCGCGCGATCGCAGCGGCCCGCGACGACGCGGCACGCGCGCTGCGCTTTGAAGAAGCCGGCCGCCATCAGCGCGATCTCGACTCGCTTCGCCTGCTCGCCATCCGCAGCGGGCGGCTTGCTCGAATCGTCATCGAGAACAACCTCGTCATTGTCACGCGCCCGGCAGCGGCTACCGATGCGCGGCGTTTCGCCACGGTCCGTGTGGTCCTGAGCGGACGCCTCGCGTTCGAACAGAGCATGCAGGCGGGCGGCGCGCTCGAAGACTCGATCTGCGAGGCGGCCCGCTTTGTCCGCGACAACTACGAACGCTATCGCGCTGCCCCGATCGCGCGCGATGAATTGGATGCAATGATGATCGTTGCGCGATGGCTGCGCGAGCGGGAACCCGACGAAGGCGGCTTGATCTACCTCGACGGCAAGGCCTTGCCGATAGACGCCCTTCGCGCGGCGCTGGGTTTTGATGGCGAAGCGGCGGCGGGAGGCGAGACGCGAAGCACCGGCTACGCGGTGGCGCTGTCGGGACCAGCGGACTCTGAGTTTCGATTGGGGGCCGCCTACTTGACCGCAGAGGGCTCCGGAAGTTCGAGTTGGCTCGCCTCGTCGCCGGTGATCCCGCCGATCTTGGAACGATAGTTGCCCAGATGGGTCTCGGCTTTGCCGAAGGCGTCGCGAGCTTTGTCCAATGACTCACCCACGACTTGGAACTTTGCTTCGAAGTACTCAAAGTGCTTGCGCGCCTTGGCAATCTCGTCACGCGTCTGCTTGAATCCCTGCGCAACTTCCAGCCAGCCATGAATCATGGCGATAGCTTTGAGCGTCACGATCAGCGTGTTCGGCGAGACCGGGAAGACGCGGCGCTGGTTGAGAAACTCGCTCAGCTCCGGATTTTGTACTGCTTCGAAGTAAAGAGTCTCACTCGGCAGATACATCAGCGCCATGTCGGTGGTGCCGTCGGCGGGCTGAACGTACATTTCGATTCGCCGCGCTTGCTCCTTCAGGACGCGCGCGAAGCTGACTCGCGCCAGCGCTAGAGCTTGGTCGTCGCTTTGCTCGAATAGCGCGCGGATTTGCTCGCGCGGGAATTTAGCATCAATCGGTAAGCGGGAGTTCGGAAATATGATCACTGCGTCGGCGCGTTTGGCGCCGTTGCTGGTGGGCGAGGCCTGGATCTCGTACATGTGCGGTGGCAAAAAATCTTTGAGCAGCCGTTCCAGGCTCTGTTCGCCGAATGAACCGCGAAGATGAGGCAGCTTGAGCAAAGAATTGAGGTTATTAATCGATTCGCCAACCTCGCTCACGTGGCGCAATTGCTCCTCGGCCATCCTGAAGTGCAGCTGGACTTTTTCGAACTGCTTGACGCCCTCGCTGATGTTCTGATCGAGCTTGTGCTGCACGCGTTCGGTGATAGTGGCCAGCTTTTGGTCGACTTCGCTGCGAATCTTGTCGAGGCTTTGCGCACTGCTCGTGTTGAGTGCTTGCACCTCGCTTCGAAGCATCTCCGATACTTGCTTCAGCGCCGAAGTCAGCTCCGTCCGCGATTGCGCGAGGCTGCTTTCCTGTCGCTGTGCGAGCTCGCCGAGCCGCCGGCTCTGCTCGTCGCGTCCATCGGCGAGTTGCTTCTCGACGCCCGATCGAATCGCGTCGAAACCGGATTGCAGCCGCTCGTTGATCTGCAGAGTCAAGACTCCGCGGGTCTGTTCCACCCGCGCGGCCATATCCGCCGCGGTCTTTGCAAACTGGTCAGTGAGGTTCGCATCGAGAGTTGAAGCGCGCTTCTCAAACCAGTCAGCGGTGCGATTGACCGCCGCCACCGCGCCCGACGCGCCCGAGCGCCAGGCCATGAGGCCGAACCAGGCGGCTAGGGTTGCGATGAATACGGCGGCGGCGGTTAAGACCAAGGTCATCGCGCACGCTTTATTCGGCTGCCGAAATCGGAATGAAGCCAACCACGCCGGTCTTGAGCTTAACTTGCAACCAATCGCCCGCGATTCCGATGACGTGAACGTACTTGCGCCTGTGCACGTTCGCCACCACCGCGCTGGAACCGTCGGGATTACTGTGGACATCGGAATCGTGGGTTAGCAGAAATTTCTTGTTGACGGCTTTTATCTTTTGCGCCGGCCGCGCTTCTGGTTCCGGTGTGGGAGTACCTGCGGGCAGTGGCGCGGCGACGGCGGGCGCAGGAGTCAGCGCCGAGGTTGGGTTACCAAAAGCCGGGTTGATCGCTACTGCGCGGGCAAGTTCCTGCGCCGCGCGTGCGCTGTATAAGCGGGCGAGGGCGGCGTGCGGCGCGGCCAGGTTCGGATCGAGCCCGATCGCCTTTTGGTAGTCGCCGATCGCTTCATCGATCTGATTGTTGCTCGCCGCCGCGTCGCCGGCGGCAATGTAGTCCTGGGCCGACTTGCCCTGGCAGCCGACCGTGGCGGCGCCCAGCGCGAAGCAGAGCGCGATCCCAAAGCTAGTGATTCGTAACCCCGTTACTGAGTTTCGCCTGACCGATAGCAATTGATTTGCGCGGTACATTCCCGGATGGCCTCCACACCCACCAAGCTCCGCCAGCGTCGATTGCGGGCATAAACTCATCGATCATCCGGTGCCGATCGTCGCACTGTCAAGCTGACTTGCTGCGTCCGCGCGATCGCGCGTACACAATTGGCCCACCAGCTACGATCGGCTATAAGGAACGCTTGTGAGAGTTATTTTAATCGCCGCCAAGGAATTGGCAGTCGCGAAGACTAGGCTTCGCGCCGCCTTGTGTGCCGCGGATCGCGTTGAACTGGCGCGCGCTATGTTTTGCGACGTTCTGCGCGCATCGAGCGAAGTTCGATGTGCCGATCAGGTTGCGGTTGTAAGTTCAGACCCAGACTTGCTCCAAAGGGCGCATGAGGCGGGGGCGATCGCTATCGACGAAGAATTTCCACGCGGGCTCAACGCCGCGGTCAGGCTTGCCACCAGTGCGCTAATGTCCGAAGGAGCGTCGTCGGTCTGTACGCTCCTTTCGGACATTCCGTGCGTGATGGCGGCAGATATCGAACAGTTGTTCGCGGTGCACGATCGATTGCTTCAATCCGATGGCGCGCGCAGAGCAGTCGCTCTGGCACCCTCACATGATCTAACCGGTACCAACATGATCGTACGCGCGCCCGCAGACGTGATTCCCATCCGTTTCGGTTCTCAGAGCTTGGCCAGGCACATCGAAGAGTGCCGCGCGGCCAGCGTGCGATGCGAGATCGTTCAGATGGCGCGCCCGGCCCTTGACCTCGACGTGGTGGAGGATCTGGGCAAGTTTGTGCGATTTGGAAACGGCACGCATACACGCAACCAACTCGCGCGGCTCGGGCTGCCTCAATTCTGAGACTCCTTCCAGGTATTGTTCGGTCCTCGGGCAATTTTCTCTACCGGCAAGCTTTGCGAGCAATTCTTTTTACCGTCGTTGCCCTTAAGCGGCTCCTAAGTAATCCTATCTGACGATGAATTTCCCGCTTCACCTGATCGAGGTGCTGGGCGCGTCGATCATCGACGGCATCGGGTTGCTCGGGCGCTTCGTCTTATTTCTGGCCGCGGCGCTTCGCTACATTGTGACTCCCCCTTTCAAGCCGCGTCTCTTGATCCGTCAGATTCGCTCCATCGGCGCGGATTCGATGTTTGTGATTCTGCTCATAGGCACGTTCACCGGTATGGTGCTGGGGCTGCAGGGTGCCGACACTCTTAGGAGATTCGGCGCCGAGGGGGCGCTGGGAACGCTGGTCGCGCTCACCCTGGTAAGGGAACTGGGCCCGGTGCTCGGAGCGCTGGTGATCGCAGCGCGCGCCGGCTCGGCGATGGCGGCCGAATTGGGATCAATGCAAGTCACTGAACAGGTCGACGCGCTTACCGTTATGGCGATCAATCCCGTGCAATACCTAGTCTCGCCCAGGGTGTTGGCGGGGATGATCAGCTTCCCGCTTTTAACCGCGGTCTTCAACGTAGTCGGGATCTTCGGCGGCTTCGCGGTTGGCGTCGGACTGATGGGCGCGCCGGCCGGCAGCTACTTCAATGGAATCTCGCGCTACCTCAGCCTGCACGACATCAGAACCGGGTTTTACAAAGCTTTGCTGTTCGGGCTCGTTGTGACCTGGGTCTGCTGTTACAAGGGATACTACGCGGCGCGGATGGCCACCGGTATCAGTCGCGCCACCACCGAGGCGGTGGTGCTTTCCAGCGTTTTAATTCTCGTGTGGGACTATTTCCTTGGCTCGGTGTTGCTCTGAATCCGATGGCAGATTCGAATTCAAGCTTGGGCGACAACGCGAAAGCAGTCGAGGTCCGCGCTCTGCGCAAGAGTTTCGGATCGCAGCTGGTTCTGAACGACCTGAATCTCGATTGTCCGCAAGGTCTGATCACGACGCTGATCGGCCCCAGCGGATGTGGCAAAACGGTCACCCTCAAGCACCTCAACCTGCTGATGCGGCCCGACTCCGGCACGATCAAGATTGACGACGTCGAAGTCACCCGGATCCGCGGCGGCGCGATCGATCAAGTTCGCGAGCGCATCGGGATGCTGTTTCAGAGCGGTGCACTTTTCGATTCGATGAGCATTTTCGACAATGTCTCGTTTCCACTGGTTGAGAAAACCAGTCTTTCCTCCGCTGAGATCGCCGCGCGCGTGCACGAGACCCTGGCCGCAGTCGGGCTCGAAGGCGCGGCCTCAAAGTTTCCCTCGGAGCTAAGCGGTGGTATGCAGAAGCGCGCTGCGCTGGCCCGCGCCTTGATTCGACGCCCGAAAATCCTTATGCTCGATGAACCTACCACTGGTCTCGATCCGAGCCGCACCGGCGCAATCCACGAACTAGTTCGCCGTACCCAACGTCAATTCGGACTGACGGCTATAATGGTGAGTCACGATGTGCCCAAGGTTTTCGAGATTTCGGACCGGGTGGCTTTCATGCACTCTGGAAAGATCCGGCTCTACGGCACCGTCGAAGAAGTGACCCGCGCCGGCGACGATGAGTTTGAGCGTTTCCTTGCCGGCCGGGCGGCGGGCGACGACCCCGACTCCGCCGCGGCGGCGTCTTAGGAGTTGGGATGTACGCGAGTCGCGGAACTCAGTTGACGGTCGGCCTTTTCGCACTGGCCGGAATCGCGGCTTTGGCCTACCTTTCGCTGAATCTCGGGAAAGTCGAGTTTTTCACGCCACCTAGTTACATTTTGTATGCGGATTTTGACAATGTGTCGGGACTCAAGGTCGGCGACGGAGTGCAAATCGCGGGTGTGCCGGTCGGCAAGGTGATCTCGGAAAAGCTCGACAACGTTAGGGCGCGGGTTGGGATGCGCATCAACCGGGGGGTTCACATCGACGACGAGGCGATCGCTTCGATCAAGAGCAGCGGCATAATCGGCGACAAGTATCTAGCGATCGCGCTGGGTCCTGGCGACAAAACGCTGGACGATGGCGGTGTAATCCGCCAGACC
>DASXNP010000291.1:0-2826 GCA_036494985.1 Binataceae bacterium (SeqCode) | reverse complement strand
CGTCCGACGCGAGATTGAGAAGTCTTTGAAAAACGACAAATTCATTCAACCCACCGGGTATTTCAATTCTCTCAGCATATAGATTAGCGTCTTCCCATGCGGACTTCTGTGCGCCTGATCGTTGCGGGCCTGATCATAACGGCAGCGGGCTGCGCCAGCAAAAAGCCTGCGCCGCCGCCATCGTTCTGGCAATACCGCCAACCGGATTTCGCGACCGCGCCCGGGGTGCCGGTGTACGCGGTGGTCTCAATGCCCGAGGGATTTGCTCCGGATCGCTCAGCCGCACCCATGTGGCTAGGCGCCGGAACCGAGGTTGCGCTGGTGGGAACTTACAACGGCGGTCCTGCGATCGTGGGGTTCAGCGGCGCGCAGTTCGCGGACTATTGGGTGCTCGCTTCCGAGCAGGCTTCCGAGGGGCTAAAGGGCAAAATGCTCGATGCCGCCGCCAGTCCCGACGGCAGCGCGCTGGTCCTGGCGGTGGCGCGCGAGGATGGCACCGGAATCGATCTCGTAGTACGGGAGACTGCAGCGCCGAAAAAGGGCGGGACGGTTGCGACCCTGAAAGGCAATTTCCAGTCGGCCGCCGTGATCTGGCTCGAGCACAACCAGATTGTTGTCGCAGCCCGCAAAGCGCCAGCGGACGATCGACCGGTGGAGACCACAGTTCACTACTTCAATCCCGCCGGAAAGGAGCTTTCCAAACGGCGGACCATCGCGTGCGATCTCGCACGTCCGTTTTGGAATCCGAGCGGGACCTTGGCGTTTGCCGCGACCCAACCGGGCGCGCCGGCCATTCTATTTGACCGGCGCAAGGGCAAGTGCTCGGATTTGCTGATCCCAGGAAATGTCAGATTTATCCAATGGTCGCCGAACGACCAAGACTTCCTATACTTCGCCGCACTGGCGGGGACCAGCGACGCCGGTGGCTTCGCCACCTTTGACTACGACCTTTCAACCAATGCCAGCCGCATGATCGCAGCGTCCTCTGGTGCGGTGGCATTCACCCAAAATGGCGCGGTTGCGGCGCTGGGCAACCGCAAACTGACCAAGGGCGTGATTTTGGGCTCGCCCAACGGGTCGATTCCGCTCGAAATGGCCGAGCTGAAACTGGGTACCGGGGAAATGCAAATCACTGCACTGCCGCTTCAGACTACCCCCGAGGCGATGGCGCTCAGCGCAATCCGCTACTCTAAGGCCGCAAACAGTCTCGCCTTCGAGCTGCCGGTACCAAGCACGGTGGGCGGCATTGACCTCGTAACATTCGATCTGAAAAGCAAGACCACCGGCCTAATGGCGCGGACGCTGCGGTCGCGCGGCCTCCCGCCGATGAGTTGGTCACCAGACGGCGGTTTGATAGCCCTGGTCTACATCGATTCCGGGCCGCAGGCCACCCCCAGTTCTCTGGGGGCGGACTCGAACAAACCGCCCTCGCCGGCCGGGTCGGTCGCTTCGCGGCCGACGCTTGCAATTCTTGGTCTGCCGCGCCTGCCGACTCCCTGACACTTTTGCCGGCTCGTCAGTGCGAGCGGTTGCTCCAGTACGCCGCCCCGACCTTAATCGCAGCCGCGGCCCGATCAAAGCTGTCAAAAACGACCAGCCCGCGCGCTCGCGCAAGCTCCTTTCCGCGCGCCACGATGGCTTCGACATGTCCCGGGTGCATGATTATCACAAATGGCTTGCGCGAACGGTCGACAAAGGCGGCCAGCTTGTCGACCAGACCTACTATTTCATTCTCGTGGTTAGCCCAGCGCGGGGCACGCAGACTGCTGACTTCGAGCGCGATCGAATCGATGACCGGGTCGCGCTCAAGGATGTCCAAAATGCGGTCGAGATTGCTCTGATCATGGTCCATGCCGATGGTACCGCCGGCGTCAAGCGGGTTTCGGTAACTACCGCCGATGATATTAAAGAAAGACTTTAATTCCTCATAGGACGAGCCTGAGAGCGGCGGAATTTCAAGTTTAGCTTTAGCAAATGCGTCGGTTATGACCACCGACTGTCCGCCGGTCATGGCTACCAATCCAACTCTTGGTCCGGTGACTTTTCGCCCCCTTGCGAAAAGTTCAATGGCGTCGAGCATGGCGTCGCCGTTGGGAACTTCGACCGCCCCACTTTGGCGCATCACGGTATTCCAGACCGATTCCGGTGTTGCCAGCGAGGCGGTGTGCGAGAAGGTCGCTCGCGCGCCGGCTTCGGTAACTCCACCCTTCCATACGACCACCGGAAGTCGCGCCGCAGCCCGCCGGAGGCTCTCGAAGAAGGGCCGGCCCCGGCGCGCCCCCTCGAGGTACATCCCGATGACCCGAGTCGCCGGGTCCGCTGCCATCACCTCGAGATAGTCGGCCGCATCCAGGGCAATCGCGTTGCCGATCGAAGCGGCTTTGTTGATTCGGATGCCGCGAACGGCGGCCTGCATCGCAAAATTAATCGTATGAGTGCCGCTTTGCGAGATGAAGCATACGTCGCCACTCTCCCCGGTCTTCTCATCGGGATAGTTGCAAATGCCGATCGTAGGATTGTAGAGGCCCATGCAATTGGGCCCGATCAGGGCGATGTCGGATTGCGCGACGAGCGACTTCATCTCGCCTTCGAGTTTGATGCCTTGCTCTTCGCCGGTTTCGGAAAATCCCGAGGTAAAGAAGGTGACGCCGCGGACGTTGTTGGCGATGCAGTCCTTTAGAATTCGCGGGGCGACTGGGCGCGGCACGGCGGTGATCGCGTAGTCGATAGGCTCGGGTATCTCGGCGAGGCTTTTGTAGTTGGGCACGCCCATTTTCTCGATCGCAGGGATTTCGTTGGGATCAATCTGGACCGAGTAGAGCTTGC
>DASXNP010000290.1:0-4009 GCA_036494985.1 Binataceae bacterium (SeqCode) | reverse complement strand
GCTGTCGGCAACGGCCGGCTGTTCGTAAAGAAACTCCCCCAACTGAAGAACCGACAGCAGTGTGGCTAGATCTTCTTCAGGCTTGCGAGTCACGCGGCGGATCAGACCGATCGGAAATTCCTTGCCGATCACTGCCAGGGTCTGCAGCAGCGCTTTCGCGGCTGGAGCAAGCCGGTCGATGCGCGCGGCGAGGATTCCCTTGACGGTCGGGGGAACGTGAACCGACGCGAGCGGGCGCGCGAGCTTGATCGACACCTCGCGCACCAGCACGCCCTCGTCGAACAGCACCTGGACCATCTCTTCCATGAAAAAAGGATTGCCCTCGGTCCGCTCAATTATCATTTCCTTGAGGGTCTTCAGCTCCGGAGGGTCGCCGAGCAGGGCAGAAAGCATCTCGGCGGCCATCGGGCCGCCCAGCGGGTCGAGCCGTAACCGGGCGTAGTAGGTCTTGGTGCCCCAAAAATGGCGGTACTCGGGCCGGTAGTTAACCATCATCAGGAGGCGCGCAGTGCCGATACTGTCGGCCAGCAAATCGAGCAACGCCTGGCTCTCCTCGTCGATCCAGTGAAGATCTTCAAAGATTAAGATGAGTGGTTGTCGCAGGGTTTCGCGCAGGATGAGGCGCTTGATCGCGTCGCGGGTGCGCCGGCGGCGGACCGCCGGATCCATCTCGTCAAGCGCCACATCGACCACCGGAACCCCCAACAGGGCGAAGAGGTAAGGCGTCGTGTCTTCGAGCGCCCGATCGAGCGCGAACACCTTGCCGGTAATCTTTTCGCGGCGCAGATCGGCGTCATCCTGATCGGAGATTCGGAAGTAGACTTTCAGGAGCTCGACTACGGGTAGGTAGGAGGACGCCTTGCCGTGCGAGACCGAGACCGCCTCCAGCACCAGGCACCCGAACTGTGCAATCAGTTTGAATTCGTGAAACAGGCGCGATTTGCCAACCCCGGCTTCGGCGACTGCAGCGACAATCTGTCCGTGTCCCTCACGCGCCATCTCAAGCGATTTGCGCAGGTGCTCGATCTCGGCCTGACGGCCCACGAATCGCGAAAGCCCGCGGGTCGCGGACATCTGGAGGCGGGTGCGCAGTGGGCCGACGCCGATCACTTCGAAGATCTCAACCGGTTCGCTGGCACCCTTGACCCTGGTCGGACCGAGCGGCTTGAAGTCGAAGTAACCAGCCGTTAGCCGATGGGTATGCTGCGTCACCACGATCGCCCCGGTCGGCGCCATGGTTTGCATGCGCGATGCGAGACTGGTCGCGTGCCCGACGGGCGCGTATTCAACCTGCGCATCGCCGGTGCGAATCCTGCGGACCACCACCTCGCCGGTGTTGACGCCCACCCGGATCTCCACCGGCGGATCTCCCTTCTCTCGCAGGCGGGCGGAGTACTTGCGCATCTCTTCCTGCATTCGCAGACCGGCGTAGAGCGCGCGCTGGGCGTGATCCTCGTGCGCGGCGGGTGCACCGAACATCGCGAAAACCCCATCGCCGGTGGATTGGACGACGTAGCCGTCGTAGCGATGGACCGCGTCGATCATCAGCCGCATGGCGGGATCGACGATCGCGCGCGCTTCTTCGGGGTCGAGATCTTCGATCAGGTCCATCGAACCCTTGATGTCGGCGAAGACCGTGGTCACGGTTTTTCGTTCGCCGTCGAAGGAATCCTCGGGGGTCTCTTCGAACGCCAAGTCTAGGTGGCGGGAGGCGCGGTCCGATGGCACGGACTCAAGGGGCGCCTTGGAGGCCGTCGCCAACGGTCGCGCGCATTCGCCGCAAAATTTGAACTGCCCGGGGTTTTCGAAACCGCAGTGCGGGCAGCGGTTTCTAAGCGGAGCTGCACAGCTGCCGCAAAACTTCATCGCGGGCGGATTCTCGGCTTCGCAGCTCGGGCATCGCATCAGAGATATATCTAGCGCGCCGCTGCGCCGCGGCCTAGATGAATTCCGACCGGCAGCCGCTTGGGCGAGCGAATCAGGCGAAGATCTCGTCGAAGAACGAGATCATCGACTTCCATGATCGTTCGTCGGTTCGCTGGCTGTAGCCGAGGGCGGGATTCTTTAGCGCGTCGGATTGGGGATTCGTAAAGCTGTGCTTGGCCCCGCCATAGCTTATGACCTGCCAGTCCGCGCCGGCTTTGGTCATCTCCTCGGCGAAGGCCGCGACCGCTGTAAACGGCACCAGCGGATCGTCGGCGCCGGTGTGCACCAGGATTTTCGCCTTGACTTGCCCGGCGGCGGCTGGACGCTGGGTTTGCAGCCCCGAATGAAAGGTCACCACGCCCTTTAGCGCGGCTCCGTCGCGGGCCAGCTCGAGACCGAAAGTGCCGCCCATGCAGTAGCCGATGGCGGCCAGCCGCTCTGGATCGACCTGGGGCAGCGACGCCAGCTTGTCGAGCGCGACGCGGGCGCGTCTGCGCAACCTCGAAGGATCTGCGGCCAGCGCGCTGGCGAGCTTGATTGCTTCCTGAAGGTCGGCGAGCTCCATGCCATCGCCGTATGGATCACCCGCCAGTGCGACATAGCCAAGGGCGGCCAGCCGCTCGGCGCGCTGTTTGGCGTGGGCGCCCAGTCCGAACGCCTCCGGCATCACCAGAATTCCCGGACGGCGCGTCGCCTGATGTCCGTCGAGGGCAAGGAAGCCGCGAAGGGTGACGTCCTCGTCCTTGTACTCTACGCTTTGGGTCTGCATATCAGCACTCCTCTTTCAACTGGCGGCGAATGATCGCGGGCAGCTTTGTTCGGTCGCGTTTTTTGGAATCCAGGAACCCGGCCCGGTCAATCTCGGCACTGTGTCAAAACAAGGCTGATAGCTTCTCGGCGGGCCGCGCGATTATGGCGCGCCGCTTGCGGATCACGATCGGGCGCTGGATCAGCTCCGGATGCTTTAGCAGGAGGTCGATCACCGGCTCCCTCGCGGTGTAGTCTTCGGCCTTAAGTTTGAGCTCCCCGAAGCGCTTGTCTTTGCGGACTAGATCCGCGACCGGCTCCTCGAGGATCGCAATTATGCTCTCCAAGTCGGCGCGCGTGGGCGGGGTCTTCAGATATTCGATGGTTTCGAACTCAACCCCGCGGCCGTTGAGAAGTTCCAGCGCGCCGCGCGAATGCGAGCAAGCGGGGTTGTGGTACAAGATCAAGCGTTCAATATTGCGCTCGTCGAAATCCCGGTAGTCTGCTCTGCGGTCACCGCGACGACCGCGGAAAAAAGAGGCGTAAACCTCTGGCCTTTTCCTCGCATATGGGGTTTTGATTAGCAACAGGGCAAACGACGCGCCGCAGGATACCGGGGAGAGACACGCAATGGCCGAAGACTGGCGAGAATGGCGGCGGGAAACCGTCAGAGTAGGCGAGACCGATTTGATGGTCGTCAAGGGCGGCAAGGGCAGACCCCTGCTGATCCTGCACGAGGAATTGGGATATCCGGGTTGGATGAAGTGGAACTCTGCTCTGGCGCAGGAGCACAGCTTGTTGATTCCGATGCATCCGGGCTTCGGCGCAACCGCTGCGCCCGAATGGATTCGAAGCGCGCGCGATCTGGCGGGCTTCTATTCGCTATTGGTGCGCGAGCAGAAGCTCGCCCCGGTGGACGTGATCGGATTTTGCTTTGGCGGCTGGGTCGCAGCGGAAATGGCGGCGGCGAACCCGGAGCAGTTCCGTCGCATGATCCTGGTGGCGCCGGCCGGCATCAAGCCGTCAAAGGGCGAGATTACCGATATTTTTCAGATGATGGCGCCCGACGAGCTGCAAGCGAGCGTACTCGATGCGGACCATACCCCGGAGTTCAACGAACTGTACGGAGGCATGGGACCCGAGGCGTTTCAACAGATGGAAGAAGCCCGCGCCCAAACGGCGCGCCTGGCGTGGCAGCCGTTCATGCACAACCCGAGCCTCGGGTATCTGCTCGCCGTGGCGGCCGACCTGCCGACCCTGATTGTCTGGGGCGCGCAGGACGCGCTGGTGCCGCTGGCGGCGGCGCAGGATTACAAGCGGGCAATTCGAGGCTCGA
>DASXNP010000289.1:0-2345 GCA_036494985.1 Binataceae bacterium (SeqCode) | reverse complement strand
TGTCGATCGGATCGATCGCGAGGGCGCCCGGTTCGCCCACGCCGAGCGCGGGCGCGCGATCGAAGGTCGGTGTCCAGTGGTCGCCCCCGTCCCGCGTAAGCCAGACGCCGCCCCACGCCGTGCCGATGTAGATGATGTTGGGGTTGTTCGGGTTGACGGCGATCGCGGTGACCTGGCCATTGGCCTGGATCCCGCCCTGATCGATGGGGCTGGGGCCGATCGGCGTCCAGACGGTTCCGTTCAGGCTCATCGTTCAGGCTCTCGATCGCCCGCGTCCGTATCCCCGGCGCTGGCGTCCCCAGCGTTCGTATCCATCGACGGCCTCACCAGGGCGCCGGGCAACCGATACCATTGCTCGCGGGCCAGCGCGTAGAGTTCCGGGGTCGGGTTCAGACCGCCGTGGAACCGGCGCCGCTCGATCTTGAGGTGCTCCTCGGGGTCGTCATACGGCTCGCGCTCGTGCCCCCGCTCGTGTTCGTGCTCGTGCTCCCGGCGGTCATCGCCGTCGCGATCGGATCTGCCGGAGCGAGTGCTGCGCGTCGCCCTTACCATTGGCTTCCCTCTCCTCGGTCCGGGCTGCGTTTAAGGAGTGGCTTCTCTGTCGCTAGGCTGCTCGAAGACGCCGCACACGTTTCCGCCACGTGCGCCCGGCAAATCCAGACATCAGGACAGAGACCGTGGCCCACCCCAGGGCAAGCGCCCACTCTGCGGAGCCATCCCCGGCGTCAGGGGCTGAGCCGAACAGCTCCTCCATCCAGTCAGGCGCAACAATGGTGAGGGCCAGCAATACCGCGCTTATCAGCGCCAACGCGACCTCTAGCCAAAACCTGGCGAGCAATCGGTTCTGCATGGACCGCGGCTCCGTTCTGACGATCATGGGCATCAACGGGGATACCCAATAACGTCATGAATTTCGTCCATTCGTATTCTGACCGTAATCCTCTCCCGGGCCGCTCGCCAGCGTTTTCTCGGTCAAACGGCCCTCTGCCGTTTCCAACCGAGGCCCATCAGACGTGGGCGGCCGCGACGGCGGCAAGCCACAACCGTAACAACGCCATTGGACCCGGTTAAACCTTGACGGAAAACAAGGTGGTTGCGGCCGTGGGCCTGTGCTAATCCTTTGCCACGTCGGTGGTTGAGGCGGGATTCGCGCAAAAACCAGGCGGCATCCTCAGAATGTCGAATTTCGCATAACCTGACTTCGCTCAAATCGAGTTCGCACCGGACTCCACGCTGGAGCAAAGGGGATCCGAACCGCCGGTCCCTCTCGAGACCAAGTCGCTCTTTCCGGCGGAACAGGCGAAAAGGGCGATCTCGAAGGCGTCGTCTATCTTGCGGGGACTTTGGGTTCGAATCCGCTTTCCTCCAGCGGAGAGTGAGCAACGAACCTTGCGGCTGCCGGGGATCGCGGCTGCATCAGGGCGTCGCTCCGGGCCACCTGATCTTTTCGGAAGAAGGTTCGAGCATCTGGCCGAATGACGTCCGGACCTTCTTCGCGAAGTATCTCGGAAGTGGTACTTCCCCTGCGGCCCGGTGAGCTGCTCGCCTCACCTGAGAGCGGGCGCCGAGCAGCGAAAGCTAACTGCCGCCTAGTCAATCGAGTGTGTTGACCTGCCGGAGTACTGCTTTGCAGGCGGGTGGAAATTTCCAGTCGACCTTGTCTGCTCCGGCCGCACTTTGAAGGTCGAGCACTCTGTGATCGGAGCTGTCGCCACATTGCCCGCAAAGGGAGCGAAGCACCATGTCACTGCCCCCATCCGTTGACCAAATCCGTGCGAAAGTCTGCACCGCAGCGTTTGGCCGTCCTCTGGTCTCGAACATCTTTCGCGGATTAGTAGCCGAAATTATCGTCGGCTCAGCGTTTGGCGCTGAATGGCAACTGTGTTCTGGGGATTGGCGCGGCTGGGATTTCGAGCACGCGACCGGCTGTCGCCTCGAAGTGAAACAATCCGCCGCCCGGCAGACGTGGACGGGGAAGAGAAAGGCTACCGTGCCGATATTCGATATCCGAGCGCGAACCGGGTATTTCGAGGGCGCGGATTGGGTCGTGGACCCGAGACGCTACGCCCATATCTATGTCTTTGCGCATCATCCCATCATGGATGCGAGCGCCGATCATCGCGACCCGAGCCAATGGCGGTTCCATGTTGTTGCCATGGATCGCCTACCGGCTTTCAAAACGATCAGTTTGGTGAGAGTGGCCTTGCTGTCGGACGCTGTTGCGTGGGTTGACCTAGGGGCGGCAGTCGAGATCGCGCGGGGATTGCTCTAGTAATCTAATGCTGAGAACATGCGTCAAGTCCGCGTGTTTCACTGCTTGAGCAATTCTTCAATCGGGATCACCG
>DASXNP010000288.1:0-15039 GCA_036494985.1 Binataceae bacterium (SeqCode) | reverse complement strand
CAGCGCGATCGCCTTCTTCTCGGTGAGCCCGACCTGGTCCTTCTCCGGCAACGCGCGGAACGTGCGGCCGGCGCGATTGATGAGCGCCTCCCAGCCCGCTTGGCGCGCCCAACCTTCGAGCCTGCTGCGCTCGATCCCTGCACTCTTGTAGTCGTGGAATTCGTAAGTGACGCCGCGCTTGTCGAGCCAGGCACGCGCCTTCTTCATCGTGTCGCAATTCTTGATGCCGTAGATGGTGACCGCCTTGGCCATCCTTACTCCCACTCGATCGTGCCCGGCGGCTTCGAGGTCACGTCGTAGACCACGCGGTTGATGCCCTTGATCTCGTTGGTGATCCGCTTCGAAATCTTCGCAATCAGGGCCGCGTCCAGCCGCGTCCAATCCGCCGTCATACCGTCGGAAGAATTGACCACGCGAATTGCGATCGCACTCTCGTAGCTGCGGCCGTCACCCATGACGCCGACCGTCTTCAGCGGGAGCAGCACCGCGAATCCCTGCCACACCGACTTTTGTAAGTCCGCAGCCCGCACCTCCTCCATCACGATCGCGTCTGCCGCCCGTACTAACTCCAATCGTGCGCGGGTGACCGCGCCGACGATTCGCACCGCCAGCCCCGGACCCGGAAATGGCTCGCGATCCAATATTTCGTTCGGCAGTCCGAGCTCGCGCCCAAGTTCTCGCACTTCATCCTTGAAGAGCTCGCGCAGCGGTTCGATTAGTTCCAGCCGCATCCGCTCCGGCAGTCCGCCGACGTTATGATGGGACTTGATAGTCGCCGACGGTCCTTTGAAGGAGACCGATTCGATAACGTCTGGATACAGTGTCCCCTGCCCCAAAAATCGCGCCCCGCCCAGCGCCGTCGCCTCACGCTCGAACACCTCGATAAACGTGTGTCCGATTATCCGGCGCTTTTGTTCTGGATCCGTCACGCCCGTCAGTCGCTCAAGAAAGACCTCGGAGGCATCTACTACCGCAAGCTCGATGTTTGCCTGGCGCGCGTAAACGTCCTGCATCCGTTGACGCTCGCCCGCTCGCAAAAGCGCCGTGTCGACGAACACGCACTTCAACTGATCCCCGACTGCACGGTGGATCAGCGCCGCCGCCACCGCCGAATCGACCCCGCCCGAGAGCGCCATCAGAACCCGATCCTCGGGTCGCACCCGCGCGCGAATTTCCCCGGTCTTGGTCTCGATGAAATTCTCCATCGTCCAGTCGCCCGGCTCGCCGCATACCCGATGGACGAAGTTGCGCAGAATTGCTGTTCCGCATGGCGTATGCGCAACCTCCGGATGAAACTGTATCCCGCGCAGCATTCCGTCCCTGCTCCGCACCGCCGCGTACGGCGAGTTTTCGCTGTGCGCGATGGTTGTGAGCTCGCCCGGAATTTGCTCGACGCGGTCGCCATGGCTCATCCAAACCTGATGCTCGCAGCCCTCGAGCTCCTCAAAGAGGGGGTCGGGGCGATCGATCACTAAGGTCGCCGGACCGTATTCGCGCGCTGGAGACCCTGCGCTGTGTGCTCCGAGATGTCGCGCGATAACGAACATGCCGTAGCAGATTCCCAGCACCGGGCATCCGGTGCGCAGCACCTCGGGACGGAGGTCCGGCGCGTTCTCCCAGTACAAGCTAGCCGGCCCGCCCGACAAAATGATCCCGCGCGGCTTCAGTGCGCGGATCTTTTCGAGCGAAAGATCGAACGGATGAATCTCGCAGTAGACCCTCGCTTCGCGCACTCGCCGCGCGATCAACTGCGTGTACTGGCTGCCGAAATCCAGGATCAGAATCACTGCCTAGCGCGCCTTCGTGGTCTCAGAACCGCGGTTCCCGACCCCAGCCGCGGTGGTCGATGAGCCTTGCCTTTAGAATATATCGATCTCAAATGAGGCCTCCAATTACGCCCGTCTCGACGAACCAACAGGCGGGCGCGCCTTGCGAAACTCCATGCGCAGTGGGGTGCCGTTTAGGTTAAGCGACGCGCGAAACCGGCGGTCGAGAAAACGCTCATAGTGAGCCGGGATGCCCCGCTCGAGATTAGAAAAAAACGCCAGCCGCGGCGGCGCGCTCGACACTTGGGTCACGTACATCAGGTTCAGACGCCGTCGGTCCACCACCGGTGGATCCATCGCTTTGGTCGCCTCGGCCAAGATCTGGTTCAGCCTCGAAGTCGAAAATTGCGACCGGTACGCGTCCCCCACGCGGATCACCTCGGCCATGATCTTCTCGACCCCGAATCCGGTCAGCGCCGAGGTAAATAGCATGGGTGCAAATTCCAGGTACGGCGAACGTTCCTGCGCGTCGCCAACGAAGGCGGATATCTTGGCGCCGGCCCGGCTTGCCGCGTCCCATTTGTTGCACACCACGACCAGCGCCCGATCCTCATTGTCCACGAGCCGTGCCAGCCGCGCGTCCTGATCCGTCACGCCCTCGGTTGCGTCAATGACCAAAATCACCACCTCGGCGCGACGGATCGTTTCGATCGCACGCCCTACCGCATGCTGCTCGAGTTCGCCCGCGACCCTCCTCGGCCTGCGAATTCCCGCGGTGTCGATCAGCAGCACGCGGCGCCCACGGCAGCTAAGCTCCGTATCCACGGGGTCACGGGTGGTTCCGGCAACCGCGTCGACCAGCGAGCGGTCAAACCCCGCCAGCCGGTTTAGCAGCGATGACTTCCCAACGTTTGGACGTCCGATGAGCGCCGCCCGGAGATCCGACGCGCTCGCCGGCGACTCGCCAAGCGGCAGCTTCGCGGCGATCTCGTCGAGCAACTCAGCGACCCCGCTGCCGTGGGCGGACGAGATTAGGCACAAGCGCTCGGCGCCTAAGGCATAGAAGTCCGACGCCTGGTTTCGCGCGGCCGCAGTGTCGAGCTTGTTGACCGCGACGATCGTCGGCCGTCCGCTTCGCCGTACGATCTCAAAGGCCTCGCGGTCTGCAGTACCGAGACCCACGCGTCCGTCCACTACGAACACGACCACGTCGGCCGATTCCAGCGCCACCATCGCTTCATCCGTTACTCGCTGTGTGATCCCCTCGCCTTCGCGCGGCTCCAGCCCGCCGCTGTCGACCAGCATGAACTCGCGGCCTTCGTGGCTGGCGCGCGCAAAATTCAGATCGCGCGTGGTGCCGGCGATCGCGCTGGTGATGGCGCGCGCGCGCGGCGCGATCCGGTTGAACAAGGTTGACTTGCCGGCGTTTGCAGGTCCTACCAGCGCTACCACCGACCGGCCCTGCGCCGCTGCCGCGACCGCGTCGTCGAGGCTGCTGTTTGTGCGGGATCTCATCACGGGCGCGATCACAAGCCGAATTCCGACCACCGGCGCGGATCGCGGGTCCAGTTCGCTTCTACTTTTACCGTCAGTTGAAGAAAAATCCGCGTCCCCAGGACTTCCTCAAGTTCGAGCCGGGCTTCGCTGCCGATCTGCTTCAATTGCCGGCCGCCCGCCCCGATCACCATTCCCTTGTGCGACTCGCGTTCGACCACAATCACCGCCGCGATCCTGGTCAGTGTGGGCGGCTCGGCTTCCTGTGCGAAGTCTTCCACCGTCACGGCAGTCGAAAATGGAATCTCCTTGCGCATCGCCACGAAGATTTTCTCCCTGATTATCTCCTCGGCAATCATTCGCGCAGTTTGGTCGGTGTGCTGCTCTGGGTCCATCAACGCGGGACCAGCCGGCAGTTTTTTTCGGATCGTCGCGACCAGCTCTTCCATATTCTCGCCCGTGCGCGCGCTCACCGGCACAATCTCGCTTTCGGGCATCAGCAGTCCGCACTCGGCAACCATCGCAATGAGCGCCGCTCGCCGCACCAAATCAATCTTGTTGATCGCAACGATCACCGGGCGATGGGGGCTCCTGCCCTTATCCTCCAGACCTAGAACGAATTCGCGATCGCTGGCGCGAAGCTTCTCTCCTGCTTCGATCACCGCCACGACTACCTCGCCCTCGGCGATGCAATTCCACGCCGTCTGGACCATCCGGCGGTTCATTTCGCGATAGGGCTTGTGAAGCCCTGGCATATCGATCAGAACGATCTCGGAATTTTCGTCGCGCCGGATCCCCACAATGCGCCTGCGAGTGGTCTGCGGACGGTGACTCACCGCCGCTATCTTGTGTCCAACCATGCGATTGAGCAGCGTCGACTTTCCGACGTTCGATCGTCCCGCGAGCGCGACGAAACCCGCGTGATGCTCAGTTGCTGTTGCGGTCACGCTCCGATAGTAGCTGATCTAGCGTATCCCGTGCTGCCGCTTGCTCGCTCTGCTTTTTGCTTGCGCCTTCGCCCTTGCCAAACGCTCGGGCGCCGATCCTAATACGGGTCATAAAGCGTTTTGCGTGGTCGGGTCCCGACTCGGCGATCAGCTCGTAGCTTGGATGAACCCGGAACTGACGGTACGCGAACTCCTGCAGTTCGGTCTTGTAGTCGCGCTCCGCGCCCGGTCCGCCCACGTCTGCGGCAAACAGTTGCTCGACCACCCGCTTGGCGGGTAGCAAGCCGCCGTCGGTGTAGATCGCTCCGATCACCGCCTCGAACGCCGCCGCCAAAATCGACACCTTGGTCCGGCCGCCGCTTTTCTCTTCGCCCTTGCCGAGTCGAATTTGCGAAGCTATTCCCATCGCTTCCGCCTTGGCGGCGAGCGTGCGTCCGTTGACTATCGACGCGCGCTGCTTCGACAGCAGCCCCTCTTTGCCATCTGGAAAGCGCAGCATCAACAGGTCGGCGATCGCCAGGTCAAGCACCGCGTCGCCCAGGAATTCGAGGCGTTCGTAGTGATTGTCACCCGCACCTATTGCGCTGGGGTGCGTCAGGGCGAGCCCCAGGAGTTCAGCCCGTTTGAAAGTGTAACCGAGCGAAGCTTGCAGGATCCCGATCTCAGGGGGCGATGGCTGGTGACGCGATTTCGGCGCTTTGGCCGCCGGGTTTGCCTCGTCCGGAGACGACCCCGCCAACCAGCACCGCACCGCACCTATCCACCGCGTGAATCTCAACTTCATGATTCCTCAGCCAATCACCCCCGTGCGCTTCCACCCGCAAATAGTTTCGCGAATAACCGGCGAGCAGACCGGCTCTGGCGCGGTCCTCGAGCAGCACCCTGAGCGTTTGCCCGCGGAACCGCTCGGCAAACCGCTCCTGCCGCTGTCTGGACAGTTCTCGCAAGCGCGCCGAGCGGCGCCGGATCTCGCGCCCTTCGACCTTGCCCTGATACTTCGCCGCGGTGGTACCCGATCTGGTCGAGTATGGAAAGACGTGGAGGTAAGTCAGCGGCAACGACGCCACAAAATCGAAGCCCCGTTCAAACTCTTCTCCACTTTCGCCGGGAAATCCTACAATGAGATCTGTCCCGATCGAGGCTTCGGGCATCGCTTCCAGAATCCTGTCGAGCAAGGCGCGATACCAGGCCGTATCGTATCTGCGCCGCATGCGGCTTAGGATTGCGTCCACGCCCGACTGCAGCGGCAGGTGGAAATGCGGGCAGAACTTCTTCGACTCCGTCACAGTCGAAATCGCCCGATCGGTAAGCTCCTCGGGATCCAGCGAGCTGATTCGGACCCGACCGATCGGCGACCGCTCCGCCACCATCTCCAGGAGATCGTCCACCGTCACCGCCGGGGTTAGATCGCGTCCGTAGCCCCCCAGATGAACTCCCGTCAGCACCACCTCCTTGAACCCGCGCCGGTGCAGGTCGTCGAGTGCGGCAACAATCCGGCGCGGCTCCACGCTGCGCGATGAACCGCGCGAGAACGGCACTATACAAAAAGTACAGAACTGATCACAACCTTCCTGTACTTTCAGAAAGGCGCGAGTTTGCCCGCTAAGTGATACCGGGGCAAGCTCGATAACCGCTCGGTGTTTGCGCAAATTGTCCACCACTACCCGCCCGGAGCCTTCGCCGCGCGCCGCGCGGACTATCTCGTCAAGGCGTCCCAGCCCCACGACGGCGTCTATTTCACCCGCCCGCGCAAGCTTCTCCGGCGTGGCTTGCGCTAAGCAACCGGTCGCGATCACGCGCGCGCTCGGATTCAACCGCCGCGCGCGTCGCGCCAGCCGCAGGCTTTCCGAGTCGGCGCGATCGGTCACCGTGCAGGTGTTGACGACGTACACGTCGGCGGGCTCATCGAACTGAGTCAGTTCATAACCCGCGGCTTGCATCCGAGCTTCGATCATCGCCGAGTCGTACTGATTGACCTTGCAACCCAGGGTTGCGACCGCAAAGCGCATCACGATACCGCCATCGGCGCATCGATGAATCCGCCGCCCAGAACTTCATTCCCATCGTAGAATACGCAGGCCTGCCCGGGCGTCACCGCCGGGAATTCCGCAAGAAACTTGACCTCCGCCCGCAACCCACCGCAGCCTGCGGCAAAGGTCGACAGGGTCGCCGCTATCCCCGGATGCCTGGAGCGAATCTTCACTTGCACCGACAGGTCCGCCTGTCCGGCCAGCAGCGGATTCACCATCCGCACCTGCGATGCGAACAGGCCCTTGGCAAGCAATTGACGCTTAGGCACGGCGACCACCTCGCGGTTTGCCGCTCGAATCTCGCGCACGAACAGGGCCTCTGCCGAGGCGATTCCCAGGCCCCTGCGCTGGCCGACCGTGAAGCGATGGATTCCTTCATGCCTGCCCAGCTCGCGTCCCGCGGTATCGACGATTGCGCCCGCCCCAACCGCCCCGGATTCAACCCGTGCGGCAACGAAGTCTGCATAGTCGCTGGCCTGGACGAAGCAGATCTCCTGGCTTTCGGTTTTGTCTGCGTTGCGCAGCCCCAGCTGCCGCGCCCGTTGCCGCACTTCCTGCTTGGTCATGTCGCCCAGCGGAAACAGGGTTCGCGCGAGGTCGTCGCTGCTTAGATTAAACAAAAAGTATGACTGATCCTTCCAGGCGTCACGCGCGCGCCACAACCGCCACCCGCCCTTGGCGTCGCGTGCGACCCGCGCATAATGGCCGGTGGCAACGTAGTCTGCCTCCAGCGCTAGCGCCCGTTCCCACAAACGGTCGAACTTTACTTCGCGGTTGCACATCGCGCAGGGATTCGGCGTCCTTCCGCTCGAGTATTCCTTGACGAAGTAGTCGATCACTGTCCGCTTGAACTCCTGGCGCAAATCGATCACGTAGAAGGGAAACCCCATCAACTCCGCGACTCGCCGCGCATCCTCGAAGTCTTCCGCGGAGCAGCAAGACCCGCCTCCGCCCGCGTGCGGCGAAGCATCGGGCGCAAGCCGCATCGCCATTCCGATCACATCGTAACCTTGTTCGCGCAAGATCGCGGCCGCGACCGAGCTGTCGACCCCGCCCGACATCGCGACGACGACCCGCCGGCTCACGGTCGCGCTCCAATCTCAGCGGCGGCCTCGGCGCGGCTGGCCTGCAGACCAGAAACCCGTACAACTCGCCGCCACACGCGCGCTATTATCTCGGCTCCGCGCTCGATCTCTTCCCCGGTGGTGGTCCATCCCAGGCTAATTCGAATCGAACTGCGCGCCTGAGCCTCAGTACGACCGATCCCGATCAGCACATGGGACGGTTCGACCGCTCCAGCCGCACACGCCGATCCCATCGAAACGCACACACCTTCGAGATCGAGGCCGATTAGCATCATCTCTCCAAGCGTGTCAGGAAAAGTGAGGTTGAGGGTGTTCGGCAGGGATCTGTCGACCGATCCATTTCGCCGGAGGCCCGGAATCCTGGCCGCGAGTGAATCGTACAGTCGATTGACGAGCCCCCGCAGCCTTAAAGCTTCCACTTCAAGATTCGCGCGCGCCTCGTCGGCGGCCGCGCCGAAGCAAATCGCGCCGAGCAGATTTGGCGTCCCGCCGCGCAAACCCTTCTCCTGCGGTCCGCCCTGCATCTGGGCCGCTATCAATCCGGGGGCGCGCACAAAGAGCGCGCCCGCTCCCGCCGGGGCTCCCAACTTGTGCGCACTAACTGTCATCAGATCGCAGCCCAGGGTCGCGACATTCACCGCGATTCGCCCGGCGGCCTGTGCCGCGTCGATATGAAAACTTGCCCCCGCGGCGCGAGACCTTTCGGCGATCGACTCGAGCGCCTGCACCGTCCCGATCTCTGAGTTGGCCAGTCCAATCGAGATCAGCGCGACCTTGCGATCGATGGATCCAAGCAGCGCAAGTGGATCGATCACTCCCTCAGCGTTCGGCTCGATCCTCACAATCTGGTACCCGCTTCGTTCAAGCTCGCCAAGCGGCGCGGTGATGGAGGAATGCTCGATCGTGGAACTAACGATCGCGCGCCGCGACGCCCTACCTTTGGTCGTGCCGAAAATCGCAAGGTTGTTAGATTCCGTGCCGCCGCTGGTGAAAACGATCTGATTCGGCTTCGCGCCAATCAGCGCCGCGACCTGTTCGCGCGCCCGCTCGAGCGCGCGTCGCGCCCGTTGCCCCTCGCGATGAATCGACGACGGATTCAGTGCCCCTGCCGAAGCAAAGCCGCGTAGGATGTCGCGTACCGCGGGGCGCAGCGGTGCGCCCGCGTTGTAGTCGAAGTAAATCTGAGTCACAGACTGACGCGCCGGAACAACCTAATGCCGTTCCGGCTCCTTCGGAATTATCGATTCGGCTTCCGCTGCGCCGTCAAGCGCCACCTTGTCTTCAAGGCAATCCTGGCGCTCCTCGACCTCCGCCATGCGCACGGACATTCGATCCATCTTCTCGACCAGCTTCGCAATTGCCTTCGCCACCGGGTCGGGTAGATGCGCGTGGTCGAGCTGAATGTTGTCGTTGCGCACGGTCTCGCCCTCGACCACCTTGCCCGGAATCCCCACTATGGTTGAAAAAGCCGGCGCCGAGGTCACCACCACGGCACCCGCACCGATTCGGCTTGCGCGTTCGATCCTCACCGGACCGATGACCGAGGCGCCTGCGCTGATCATCACGTGGTCCTCAATAGTTGGATGGCGCTTCTCTTTTTTAAGACTCGTGCCACCGAGCGTGACGCCCTGATAGATCAGCACGTCGTCACCGACCTCCGCGGTTTCTCCGATCACCACGCCCATCCCGTGATCGATGAATAGCCGCCGTCCGATGGTAGCCCCCGGATGGATTTCAATTCCCGTAAGCGCACGCGAAAACTCGCTTATTAGCCGCGCCGGCAGCTTCGCATGATGGTTCCACAGCCAATGCGCGGCGCGATGGAACCACACCGCATGCAACCCCGGATACGCAAGTATCACCTCGATCGAATTGCGCGCCGCCGGGTCGTGCTCGAATACGGCCCTAACATCCTCGCGAAGACTGCTTATGAGTGCCATCGTCGGCTCCTCCGTGCGTGCCCCTTTGATTGTTCGTCCCCGCGGCACATCAAGATTCAAAGCTCCCGGAAGGCTCTCCCGACCTGTTCCGAGCTGACTTCATATGCTCCGCGATCGCTTACGCTCGCGCGCGCTTCGCCGTTTGGTCTTCACCGGTTGCTGTCTTGGTTCGCGCACCTTCGCCGCCCTTGATTCCCGCCGCGACTTTCGGCTTCGCGCCCAATCGATGGAGCCTGTACTCGACCGAGTCCATCAGCGCCTGCCAGCTTGCTTCGACCACGTTGTCCGAAACGCCAACCGTGCCCCATCGCAGCTCACCGTCGGTGGATTCGATAAGCACTCGAACCCGCGCCGCGGTACCCGCGCCGTTGTCCAGCACCCGCACCTTGTAGTCGACCAGCTGCATCGATCCGAGGTCGGGAAAATATGGCACCAGCGCCTTGCGCAGCGTCGTATCGAGCGCGTTGACCGGCCCGTTGCCGATGGCCGAACTTCGCGTGCGCCGACCGTCCGGCCCCTCAATCACCACCACCGCCTCGCTGAACGGCGGCTCCCCCTCAAGCCACTTATCGTCGAACACGCGGAAGCTTACGAACTTGAAATGCTCTTTCTCCAACCCCAGCGCGCGCAGCATCACCAGTTCGAACGACGCGTCCGCGCCGTCGTATGCGTAGCCCTCACCCTCCAGCCGCTTCAGTTCTTCGAGCAGGGGGCCGATCTTCGGATTGTCGTCGGTAATTTCGATTCCGAACTCGCGCGCCTTAAAAATAATGTTCGCTTTCCCCGCCAACTCCGACAGCAGCACCCGTCGATCGTTCCCTACTAGTGACGGATCGATATGCTCATAGGTCCTAACGTTGCGCTGTATCGCCGATACGTGCAGTCCACCCTTGTGCGCGAAGGCGCTGCGCCCGACGTATGGCTGCCGCGGGTTCGGTGTAATATTCGCCAGTTCGTAGACCAACTTCGACACTTCGCTGAGCTTCGCGAGCTTCTCTGCCGGCAGGCACTCGTATCCCAGCTTCAGTTGTAGATTCGCAATGATCGAAACCAGGTTCGCGTTGCCGCATCGCTCGCCGAAGCCGTTGATCGTTCCCTGGACCTGGGAGGCGCCCGCGCGAACTCCGGCAAGCGTATTCGCGACCGCCACCTCCGAATCGTTGTGGCAGTGAATCCCGATCGCGCAAGAAACGCTTGACGCCGCCGCCTTGACGCCCGCTTCGATCTCGGAAGGCAGCCGCCCGCCATTGGTGTCGCACAGGCAGATCAAATCGGCGCCGGCATCGGAGGCGGCCTTGAGACAATTGATGGCGAAATTGGAATTCGCGGCGTAGCCATCGAAGAAATGCTCGGCGTCTAGAATTACTTCGTCGACATTCTTTTTCAGATAAGTGATGGTGTCGTGCAGAATTTCGAGATTGTCTTCGTTGGTTATGCGCAGCGCCTCGCGCACGTGTAAGTCCCAAGTCTTACCGACTACGGTGGCAACCGGCGTCTCCGCGCGCAGGATCAAGTCGAGATTCCGATCCTGCTCCGCCGTTATTCCCGCGCGTCGGGTCGACCCGAATGCGGCGATTTTCGAATGGCGCAGCTTGAGCTTGCGCACCGCGTCGAAAAACGCCGCGTCGCGCTCGTTGGATCCCGGCCACCCTCCCTCGATGTAATCAATTCCAAGCTCGTCGAGCTTTTCCGCGATCGAGAGCTTGTCCGCCAACGTCAGGTTCACGTCCTCCGACTGGCATCCGTCGCGCAGGGTCGTGTCGTAGAGTCGGATTTTTTTGTTGATAGCCACTGGCTTACGATGCGGCCTTCGCCTCGCTGATTTTTTCGACCCCGACAAAAGCGTCATGGAGCGCCCGCGTCGCGCGCTGTCCATGCTTGTTGTTGACCACGACCGAAACCTTGATTTCAGAAGTAGCGATCATCTCGATATTGATGTTCTCTGCCGCCAGGATCTGGAACATCCGCGCCGCTACTCCCGCGTGCGATCGCATCCCTACCCCCACGATCGACACCTTCGCCACCGACTCCTCGTGGCGCACAGTCCCTGCTCCGATGTCCCCCGAAATCCGATTGACCAGCTCCAGCGCGCGCCGCAAATCGGCTCGCGGAACTGTGAAGGTCACGTCGGTCCGTCCCTCGGCACTGGCATTTTGGATAATCATGTCGACTACGATTCCAGCCTCGGCGATTGGCCCGAAGATCTTCGCCGCCAGTCCGGGGCGATCCGCGACGCTCGAAATGGTGATCTTGCTTTCGTTCTGATCCAGCGTCACGCCCGCAACCAGCACGTCTTCCATAGATCGATCTTCTTCTCTCACCCAGGTTCCCTCGGATTCGTTGAAACTCGAACGCACCATCAGCGGCACTTTGAATCTCTTAGCCAGTTCCACCGATCGCAGCTGCAGCACTTTTGCGCCGAGCCCCGCCATCTCGAGCATCTCATCGTACGAGATCCGACTGAGCTTGCGCGCTTCAGGACAGATATTTGGGTCGGCTGTGAAGACGCCCTCTACGTCCGTATAGATCTCGCAGATGTCCGCCCTAAGCGCCGCCGCGATCGCCACGGCGGTGAGATCCGACGCCCCACGTCCCAGCGTAGTGATGTCGCCGCGGCTATCCACGCCTTGGAATCCCGCCACCACCACCGTCTGCCCCGCCTCGAGCGCCTGGCGCAGGCCCTCGCGATCGATCGACTTGATGCGTGCCCGGCCATGGTTGGAGTCGGTCGAGATTCTCAATTGATGGGCCAGAAACGATCGCGCTGGCAGGCCGATCGCCTGCAGCCGCATGGCCAGCAGTGCCGCCGAAACCTGTTCACCGGTCGAAACCAGTACGTCGCTCTCACGCGGGTCGGGAATATCGGCAAATTCGCCGGCCAGCTTTAATAGCCGATTGGTTTCGCCCGCCATCGCCGAGACTACCGCAATCACACGGTCGCCGCGCGAACTGGTCTTTGCAATTCGACTCGCTACGGCCTTGATGCGGTCGGGAGTCCCCACCGACGTGCCGCCGTATTTCTGTACAACCAGAGCCAACTTAGGCCTCGTGTGCTACCCTCAGGCGCAAAATGTAGCACGCCAAGATGTAAACCCTAAAGACTATCGGAGTCCACCTCAAAAAACAGCAGTTCGCAAAGCGCGCGATGACACACCACGTGCAAAGGGGCATCGTGGCTGCCGGTGTCGTGCCCGCTTTGTCTCGGCGACCGGCACGATAACTAGGAACCCATCTGGGGGACCAAGGCGCGACCCCGCAAAGCGAAGATTCAGTAGAGAACTAGAGAGTACGCAGTCCGAACCGCAAACGCTGCGGCCAATTATCCCGCGAGGATTATGGCTTTAACTTGTTTTGACACTGGCAAACCGCAGCAATCAGGCTTACGCGGGCCGACCTCATGCCGCTGGTTACCCGAATCGTCTCATAAGCCCTGCGAGGAGTGATCCGTAGGGTTCTACCTCGGCATCAAACTCGATCCGCCGCTCGTTCGCCCCCTGATAGGTAATGCGTATCGCCAAGCACGGAATCGTCTCTGCTTCGCCCAGCCGCTCGAACCACTCGACCGCCGCCACCCCTGCCGAGAAAAGGTACTCTCGCAATCCCAACTCGTCGAGTGAGGTTCTTTCGAGCCGGTACAAATCGACGTGATAAAGCGGCAGCCGTCCACGATGCTCTTGAATAATCGTAAAGGTAGGACTCACCACGTCCTGCTCGTCGAGTTGCAACCCGTGCGCCATGCCCTTAATGAATACCGTCTTTCCCGCACCCAGATCTCCGATCAGCGCGATCAACTCACCGCCACTCAGCATCGATGCGAGCCGCCGCCCCCAGGCCTTCGTTTCCCGCGCCGACGATGTCTCAATGGCGAAATGCACAGTGTTGGCTGTCTCGATTTCTAATATTCGTCACCGCTCGCGATCCCTTCAAGCGCTGCCGGCAACTCCTCGATCAGATCGCCCGCGATATACCCGACCGAACCGCGCGATTCTGCCACCCGGTCCGCCGCATAGCCGTGTAAAAAGGCTCCAAGTGCCAGCGCTTCGATTGGGCTTAACCGCTGACCCATCAGCGTCGCCACAATTCCCGACAGCGCGTCGCCCATCCCCGGCGTCCCCATCCCGGCGTTCCCCGTCGAGTTGATGTAGATTGTTCCGTCGGGTCCGCCAATCACGCTACGCGATCCTTTGAGGAGAACGTAGGCACCGGTTTGCGCGATCAGCCACCGCACCGCACCGATTCGATCCGCATTCACCTCCGCGGTCGATATCTTGAGCAGCCGTGACATCTCCCCGGGGTGCGGTGTCATGACAATGGGACCCTTCGCTTTACCTAGTACTTCCATGCCCATCGCCGCGATCGCGTTGAGCCCGTCGGCATCGATTAGCACGGGCCGCTCGGGCGCGGTGCCATCGGTGATCAAAAACTCAACTAGCTCCTGGGCGTCCTCGCTCACTCCGATCCCGGGTCCGGTTGCGACCGCACTCTTTCCCTCGATCAGCTCGCACAGCCGCGCGATCGTCGCTCCGGCTGCGAAATGCCCTTCGCGCGACGGCATTGGTTCGGTCATTAATTCGGCCTGTCCGATCGCCACAATGTCGGATACGCAGTCCGGAATAGCCGCCGTCACCAGTCCGGCGCCGGTGCGCAGCGCTGCCCGCGATGCGAGCACTGCTGCACCACCCTTGCCGCGGCTCCCGGCGATCACGATTAGGTGGCCATTGTGCCCTTTGTGCGAATTGTTCGCGCGCGGTCGAATCAATGGCCGCACATCCGGGGCTTCAATCAGTCTCCCTCGCGGCGCAATCTCTGAAATCGCCCCCGTAGCAAATCCGATATCGGCTATCTCCAAATCGCCGCACACGGACAATCCCGGGTAGCTCGCGTGGCCGAACTTCGCAAACCCGAAAGTCACCGTGCGCGTGGCCTTGACGGCGCATCCCATTATCGCGCCGGTATCCGCATTGACCCCCGATGCGATATCGACCGCCACTACCGGCACACCCAAATCGTTGATCGCCTCGATCGTCCGCGCGGCGATTCCTTCGATCTTCGCATTCAACCCCGTGCCGAAGATCGCATCGATTATTGCCGACGGCCGAGTCTTGAGATGCTTGCTAGTCTCGGCTTCGTCGCCAATCTCATCCACCGCGCCGCCGTCGCTTACGAACTCCCGAAACGCACGCGCCGCGTCGCCCTTCAGCCGCGATGCCTCTCCGATCAGGAGGGCGCGCACGCTTGCGCGCGATCGCAGAAGCCGCCGCGCAGCCACAAATCCGTCGCCGCCGTTGTTGCCCTTCCCGGCGACCATCAGCACATCCGACGCGATCGCGTCCGGGTAGTTCCGCGCGAGCGATATTGCCACTGCATTTCCCGCCCGAGTCATCAGGTCGAACGAACGAATGCCGAACTTTCCTTGGCTGATTTGGTCGAGTTGGCGGCTCTGATTTGCGTCGAGCAGAATCACGATCTTCTCATGGTCTTGCGCGGCGGCACCCTAGCGCGCGATTTCCATCCTAACAGGTAACACGAAAAAGGGGGTCGAGCCTCGCCGTTTAGCGGTTATCGTCCAAGGTCGCGGTCGACGGGGGAGAACCACCCAACGATGCTGCACGCCGAAATAGCCTACCACAAAACCATTTTCGAATTTGCACACCATAGAGGAGCCGCGCATCCAACAGAGCTGCGTCTGGGCGCCAATGATCGAGCACCGTGGGATGGTTATCCGCGATCGGGAGGAACCGTGTCGGGGTTGCTTTGGAAGGGGCCGGAACGAGGTG
>DASXNP010000287.1:0-2067 GCA_036494985.1 Binataceae bacterium (SeqCode) | reverse complement strand
GCGGCTTTCTCTTGCCGCGCTTTGACGAAACCGGATTGGAGGACGAAACAAATGATATTCGCATCGCCACCATGGGCCTCGATTTGCAGCTGGCAGCCGACGGTTCGGGTGAGGTCATCGTTCGACCCGAGGTGTCGGTCTATGTCCGCCTGCTGCCGAGTTGGGAAGAGATCACCAATCCGCGCCACGATATGGCACCCCAAGTTCAGCTTTCCCGCGAAGCGCGGCGTATGGTGGAAGATCGAGCTCGCGTGTACATAAACGAGCGCATCGCGGCTTTACCACCCGCGGACGACGATGCCGAGCCGGAGCAATCGGGCGATGCGGTTGCAGTCGCCGCGCAGGCCCGCGAATCTGCGGATGCGGCTGAAGAACTGCAAGCTGAGAGCGGTGGCGGTGATGCAGAAGCAAGGGGAGTAGCCCGTGCCACCGTTCAAGTGGCAGAACGGGCGGAGCGGGTCGCTCGAGCGCGTCAGGGTGAGAGTTCTCGCCGGACGGCAGCTCGCCGAGATCGCATAGCCGCGATAGCCGCGATTCGACGCGAGGCCTTTGATAGAGCATTTGCAGAACTTGGCATTCGCCTAGTCAACAGCGGTCCAGAAGGGGCGGCCGAGCGGCCGGTCACGGCCGCCGACTTGGCCGAGCCCGAGCCAAGTGATGTGTCCGAAGCCGCTCCGCAGGAATTGCTGCCGGAGACGCAGGGAACGATCGAAGCAGAAGGCGAGCCGCCGCCGGCCGCTGGCGCGGTGGGTTTGGTGCGTCCAGGCGTCGGTCGGATCGATGACCACCATGCAGCGCCTCAACCGATCCCGCAAAAGTGGAGAAGGCTTTCGCTAGAACTAGACGAGTCCCGCTTCGACTACGCGGATGAGGTGTCTCGCGATGCTGCGGTGGCGGTGTTTCCGGTGCAGCTACTTTTGCAACTCGACGCTGCATTGACAGGATGGATCGGCAGTGATGAAGGGCAGCGCGACGCGTACCGTCCGGGCGAGCGCGTGATGCCAAGCCAGTTTGCCGATCGGGACAGCTGGGAAGGTCATCTTAGAGAGTTACGAGCACGCCGGCCGGCGACTATCGCTGATGTCCGGCCGAACTTGAATGGTGTCGCACTCGTCGCGGAGGTCGATCCGGATTTCGTTGATCCCTCTCGTGTGAATTTGCGGGTAGCCATAGAAAATGGCGCGGCCCAGCCGGCAGGCCGAGACGTAACGGCGTTCGAGCACGCGCTCTTTCAGGTGCGACTGCAGGTTACCGTGCCCGCGGAGCTTCACCGCCCACTTCGCCTTGATCGCGTGGAGCCGTCGTACCGGTTTCGTGACTGGCTCGAATATCCAGCAATGGGGCTTAACTGTGGGGTTCATCAGGTCCCAGCGCCCTCTGGCGCGGTGTCGCTTCAGACCAACTGGGCGCCACGTTATGTTCAACCCAGGATCGATGCGCGCACGGTAGAGGGCGTCCCTACGGCATACGAGGAACTCGCGAATGCAGGGACCGATGTTGCTCGCCTGCTTGCGTTGCCGGATACCTACGATAACTGGATCGCCAGCCAAGCCACCGTCGATGTCGGCCGAGGGCTGCCACCAGAACTCGCGGATGATGAGCGACGTTCACATGCTCGCGACCTGAACGCTTATCGACAGGAAAGTGGCTACATCAGGGCGGGCATCGAACTCCTGCGGGCATCCTGCGAAGCAGCTCGCGCTCTGGCGACTGCAAGGCCAACAAATGCAGAGGTTCGCGCTGGATTGGCGCGACGCGCCGCTCCTTGGGAAGCGTGGCTCAGGACGAATGAGACCTTTGCGCTTTATGGCGGGACCCGCTTCACCGATTGGCGGCTGTTTCAGCTGGCTTTCATCCTCGCCCACTTGCCGACATTTGCATCGCGTATACCTGAGTTTGAAGACCAGTTCGACGCTTTCCGGGATGAGCTGTCTGCCAGCTTGCTATATTTCCCGACTGGGGGCGGGAAGTCGGAAGCGTTTTTCGGCTTGCTCGTGTTCAACCTCTTCTTAGACCGACTGCGCGGCAAGGATCGTGGCGTTACAGGGCTGGTCCGGTACCCGTTGC
>DASXNP010000286.1:0-2264 GCA_036494985.1 Binataceae bacterium (SeqCode) | reverse complement strand
GCTGGACGACTACCAAGGACGCGGCATCGCGACCATTCTGCTCAAGCATCTGTGCGCGATCGCACGCGCACTGGGCGTCAGCGAGTTCACGGCTAACGTGCTGGGCGGTAATCGCAAAATGATCGAAGTCCTGATATCGAGCGGTTTTGCCGTGCGTCATATGCTCGACTCCGGAATTACCCGTCTCTCTTTTCAGATTCAGGATCACGAAGGGCATCGCTGAACTCTTGGCTTATCGCGGCGTGCTTTTGCGCGGCGCGGTCGAATCGATAAGAATCTGACACGATGAGTGAGCAACTGAACCCTCGTGAAGAGGTGATCGAGTACTCCAACTTCCGCGGTGTCATCACCGGCGAAGGCGACTGGATACCGGCGGGCTTTGGCCTGCCCGACGGCGGCTTTTGGCAGTATCAGGAGCCCGACGCGGTAGTCATCGTACAGGACGGCTTTCTCAAGGTAGCCGCCGTCCCTTACACCCGCCACCACGATTCGATTCAGATTCTCGACAACGCCAAGCACATGTACTTCAGCAGTCGCAATTTTACGGCACCCGAATCGGGTTCGATCACTTTTGCGGTCGACATGTCCGCCTCAATAGTGGGAGGGGCTCAGGGCGATCTCTACGATGCGTTCGTGTCCTTCAACGTGTTGGATTTCTCCACCGGGGCGGCGCTCGATTTTTTTGTCGGCAACGACGTCGCGGCGACGGTGTACGGCAAGCTCCCTTTTCCTGGGGTTCCGGCAGCCGCGTGCGGTCACGGGCCGCGTTACTTCTGTCTTTTCGAGGAGATCCGCTCCGGAATCACGCCCGGCTCCGTGCGTCACTACGAGATCACCTATGAGTCCAATGAGAATCGCATAACCTACTCGGTTGACGGCGCCGAGGTTCGGCGCTTTTCCAACGTCCCGTTTAAGCTCGGTTCATGCACCCTCGCGCTCGGACTAATGAGCGAAAAAGACCTCGCGGCGGGCAGGGGTAGCGTGTCGTGCCACGGCCAGGGCGCGATGGGCCGCTGGGGCAACGTCAAGGTAATTCGGCGTGAAAGATAAGGTCCACGACCCGGGCGACGACTAGATTCTAGAGGACAGCCGCATCCAGCGCGCCGCGGCGATTACCGAGATCGCAATCAGAATCGTGCCCGGGGCGATCAGATGCCACACCAGCAGATGCTGCCGATCGTCCAGCGGACACCCGCCTCGCTGGATGGCGAACGTAAAGAGCAGAGCCGCTCCCCCGACTAGCGCGCCGGTTCTCTTGGCCGCGAAAACTGCACCGCGCCGGACCACCCAAAACAGCGTCAGCAGCGGAAGGGTCGCAAATATTATGCTGGCACACATGCAGCGGACACCGGCTCTAACAAATTCCGCCTCCGACCCGTAGGCGGCCACTGGTTCGCTCGCGACCAGCAGGATTGCACCGGCCACCATCGTGGCACAAAGCCAGACTTGCGCGCGCGAGGTTTCGCGTCCCGGAACCGCTGCACTTAGCGCGAAGAAGGCTAGCAGCTGGCCGGCGCCGAAGAAGAGTCCCATCTCCAGCAGAAATTGCGGTTTACGCAAAACAACGGCGAAATCGGGCCGCATGTTCCAGTTCCACAAAATAGCGAGCACTGCGATGTCGACCAGCATCCAAATCGCCAGCCTGACCGGAATCGGCCACAACCGACGAACCGGCTTGAGCTCGTGCGTTATCCGATCGACCAGCGCCCGATGAGTCGCTTCGTGAGCGCCCGCAGTTTCCACTTTCACTCGCTTCCGCCGATAATCTTCTTGAGCGCTCGGTAAGCACGATGCGCCCGCACCTTGAGAGCGCCGGCATTTGTCCCGGCGCGCGCGGCGGCCTCGTTTATCGAGAGCCCATCGAGCTTTAGCATTGTGAACGCATCGCGCTGAGTCTTCGGCAGTCGCCGCAGAGCCGTCTCCAACCTTGATTCGGATCCCATTTCACTCTCCGCCCCAACTTCCGGGGCAGATTCTGTTACCTCCAGCCAACTAGACCTCTTCCAATATTTCCGAGTGTAGTCAGCCGCGACGTTTCGTGCGATCGCAAAAAGCCACGGCTCAAATGGTCGCGACGGTTCGTAGGTATGGCGGGCTTGAAAGAGCGCCATGAATATTTCTTGGTACACATCTTCGACCTCGCTGGCGTCGGCTATGCGGCGGCGCAAAAAAGACATGATGGCCGGACCAATGTCGTCGAGCAACTCGCGACACGCGTCAACGTCGCCCTTCTGGAAAGACTCCATCAGCCGCATCCGGCGTCG